>CALATT010000049.1 GCA_937891905.1 uncultured Bacteroidales bacterium
ATTTCGAGACTATAATTGGTGAATAACGCGGCTATATCCCGCAAATATCCCGTTAATCACCCGCGATGACAGAATAAATAAGTGTAAAGATGGCACTTTTTTTGACATATGCGAATTGGAGGAGTGGAATATGTAATAAATTGCCTGAACCCTTGCATATATCAAAAAAAAGTACTATCTTTGCAGTCGCAATAATTGATATTAGCATAAGCACTAAAAACAATACAATTATGAGACGATTTATTTTTACACTATTTGTCTTGTGCGCAGCACTTACTATGCATGCATATGAAGTAGGCGACTGGTTTATAGAAGAAGCTACTGGTATGCCTGTGGTAGTAGTCTATGTAGATCAAAGCGGTGAACATGGTTTGCTCATGGCGCCTTCTGGTGGTTATATAGAGGCAAAGGGCATACAAAAATCAATCAAAAGCCTTCAACAATTTAAGAAGAAAAATGATGCGAGAGAGCAAAAGCGATCGCGTGCGAATGCCATGAAGCACGGTATAGATGTCACCCCTATGGATGAGTATATTGCGCAATCCAATGAGCTATTTGATGCCGTAATCGCATGGTTGCCCAATATACCACTCATGAGCGATTCCAAAATTAAGGAGTTAGAAGAAAAGAAAATGCTTAGAAACATTGCTTCTAAAATGACGGGTAACGGGCAGCATGATCAGCAAGTTATTATTGATTATTGCGAAGAGAATGGAATTAACATGGCGTATTATTTCTATGCAATTGACTGGTGTAGGCAATTAGGCGAAGGTTGGTTTATTCCTGGTAATGAGGAATTAGAGTTGGTTGTATCTTCGTTTACACCTGGTATAGGAAAGTATCAAGATTTAGATGAATCCCAGCAAACAGTATTCGATTTTAATTGGAAAACATGGATGCTCCAATCCGTTTATCCTGTCTTTAGGGTGCGTTCGTCCACATTCACCGAAAGTCCTTGGGAGGAAATAGGTAACAATAAAGATAAAACAGCGCAAGACATAAACGAATTAGAGCATTGGAATTTTCAAGACAATTACTATGTATTAGGGTGGAAAGGTACATTCACAAAAACTTGCTATGTGCTTATCAAGAACCGCCAAATTTCAGGTTTTATCACAGCATTCAAATATTTTTAACATAAGATGAAAAAGATACTATACATTTTCTGTGTCACATGCTTATTTGCATCGTGTCATACAGTACTACAAGTACCAACAGTTGAACGCTCTACTCCTCAGGTAGAGAAACCAAGCGTGGAGTTCGTTGGATTTAAGAATTTAAGTCGTAACCACATAATGTTCAAAGAGTTTGGTTCGGCCTTGGAGCGCGCAAACATCGCCGTGAATAAACAGAACTATTATATGGGAACCTTCTCGCTGATGGAACTTGAAAACTACAAATCCTCAATGCGATATATCAGTTTCATTGATGTAGTCCGTCATACATACTCTCATAATGATGCCATCAATGACAATATTGACATGTACAACGCAGGACTAATTATCGCATGTGTTACAACTGGTCTGCTCTTCCCTGTTTATGTACCGTTATTTTGTGCGTGGGATAAAAACGACTGCGAAATGGCACTAAATGGCGAGTACAACCTAATTATATATGACACAGAGAAAAAGCAAATCGTTCTTTCGTCGCCATTTGAAATTCACTATCAAGAACAATTTAAGGGGCAGTATTCTTACAAAAAAACAAACACAAAGCAGATAGACGAGCAGTTTAAGAATATGCTATATAACGAGTTTTTTGAGCAATACCTGCACGCACACCAATATCTCCGAGACCTAGAACAATAACGAACAAACTTATCCTACAGAACCTTCGAGGGATACTTGGAGGAGTTTTTGTGCTTCGACGGCAAACTCCATCGGCAGTTTGTCCATGACTTCTTTGGCATAGCCATTGACGATAAGTCCCACGGCGTCTTCGACGCCAATACCGCGTTGACGGCAGTAGAAGAGTTGGTCTTCGCTGATCTTGCTAGTAGTGGCTTCGTGTTCCACGATGGCAGTAGGATTGCTGATTTGCATATCAGGGAAAGTGTGTGCGCCGCACTTATCGCCGAGTAGGAGTGAGTCGCATTGCGAATAATTGCGTGCGTTGGTAGCTCCTCTGCCCATCTTGACGAGTCCTCGGTAGGCATTCTGGCTATGTCCAGCCGATATACCTTTGCTGATGATGCGCGAGCGTGTGTTGGCACCGATATGAATCATCTTGGTTCCGGTGTCCGCTTGTTGGAAATTATTAGTGACGGCTACAGAGTAGAACTCAGCGCTGGAGTTATCGCCCTTGAGGATGCACGATGGGTATTTCCATGTGATGGCTGAGCCTGTCTCTACTTGGGTCCAACTGAGGCGTGCATTCTCGTGCGTGATGCCTCGTTTGGTAACGAAATTATAGATACCTCCCTTGCCTTCTTTATCGCCAGGATACCAGTTTTGCACGGTGGAGTATTTGACTTCTGCATCTTTGTGCACGATGATCTCTACGATAGCTGCGTGCAGTTGGTTCTCATCGCGCATAGGCGCTGTACATCCCTCTAAATAAGAGAGATAGGCTCCTTCGTCTGCAATGAGCAGTGTGCGTTCGAACTGACCTGTATTCATCGCATTGATGCGGAAATAGGTGCTCAGTTCCATGGGGCATCGTACGCCTTTGGGTACATAGACGAATGAGCCATCGGTGAAGACGGCAGAGTTGAGTGCAGCATAGAAATTATCGCTGGCGGGAACGACCGAACCGAGGTATTGCTGTACTAACTCGGGGTACTCGCGTACGGCTTCGCTGATAGAGCAGAAGATGATACCTTTCTCGGCTAAGGTCTCGCGGAAAGTGGTCTTGACGCTGACGGAGTCCATGACGGCGTCAACAGCCATGTTGCCTGCGAGCATGGCGCGCTCTTCGAGCGGGATGCCGAGTTTATCGAAG
>CALATT010000050.1 GCA_937891905.1 uncultured Bacteroidales bacterium
CAGAGTAGTGAGTACAGAGTAGTGAGTACAGAGTAGTGAGTACAGAGAATTGAGAATTATGAGTAAGTTGGATTCATTGGTAAAGGATACCGCTATATATGGATTAAGTTCTATCGTCGGTAAATTCCTAAATTATCTGCTTGTTCCGCTATACACCTATTTATTGGCGAACACAGATGATTATGGTATTGTCACCAATTTATATGCGTGGACAGCGCTGTTATTGGTTATCCTTACTTATGGTATGGAGACGGGGTTCTTCCGTTTTGCCAATAAGGAGGGATATGATGCCAAACAGGTATATCGCACGGCGTATATAGCGCTATTGAGTAGCAGTGTGCTTTTTGCTGCGCTGTGTGTTGTTTTTCAGCAACCTATTGCCAATGTGCTTGATTATCCTAATCATTCTGAATTCATAGCATTGATGGCTGTTACTGTAGCGATAGATGCGTTTGCCAGCATTCCATTTGCTTATCTGCGTTATCAGAAACGGCCAATTCTGTTTGCTACTCTCAAACTGCTCTTTGTTCTGCTGAATATTGGATTTAATATCCTCTTCTTGGTTATTTTGGGCAAGACGGATGTTATCTATGTTTTCATTAGCAATATATTAGCAACCAGTATTCAAACTTTGTGTTTGCTACCATTCTGCTTACCTCGAGGGGCACGCTTCTCATGGTCAGTGCTTAGAGAAATGCTGCGTTATTCATTGCCGCTACTCATTTTGGGTGTGGCGGGTATCATGAACCAAACATTGGATCGTATTTTATTTCCAAAGTTGTATCCATATGAGGATGCAAATGCACAATTAGGTATTTATGGTGCTTGCTTTAAGGTGGCGATGGTGATGATGATGTTCACGCAAGCATTCCGCTATGCATACGAACCATTTGTTTTTTCCAAGCACAAAAACCGTCAATCGGCTGAAGCCTATGCGGATGTGATGAAATATTACATTATATTCTCGTTCCTTATTTTATTAGGTGTAATTTTCTATTTGGACATATTCCGTTATATCATTTCCGATGCTTATTGGGAGGGGTTAAAGATAGTGCCTGTTGTGCTATGGACTTATGTATTCCAGGGTGTTTATTTCAATCTCAGTTTTTGGTACAAACTGACGGATGAGACTAAGTGGGGAGCCTATTTCTCTCTGATTGGTCTGGTGATTACCTTGGTATTACAGATTGTAGGTGTTCCTCGAATTGGTTATTGGGCATCATGCGGAAGTAGTTTGGTGTGCTATTTGGTGATTATGCTTCTATCATATTTTATTGGTCAGAAGAAAGCGCCTATACCATATGATTTGAAGTCTATTGGTGGCTACACAGCACTTACTATTGCATTGCTAGCGATATATTATATCTTGCGCATTTATGTCATTGGCAATACATGGGTAATGATGGCGATTGGAACTGTATTGATAGGTATCTATATATTCATCCTCACTCGCAAAGACTTACCTTTATCAGCCTTGCCGGTAGTGGGTAAATATTTTAAAAAGTAATTATAATAACACATAAATATGTTTTCAGGAATAGTAGAAAAAATGGCTCAGGTAGTGAAGATAGAGACTGAGCAAACGAATAAACATTTCACTCTTCGCAATCCATTTGGTGAAGCATTAAGTATCGACCAATCGATTGCTCATAATGGTGTGTGCCTGACGGTAGTGAAGATTGAAGGTGATTTATACACTGTTACCGCTATGCAAGAGACACTGCGTCTGACCAATTTAGACACATTGAAAGAAGGTGATTGGGTAAATGTAGAGCGCTCTATGCTGTTGGGCGGTGGTCGTTTGGATGGACATATTGTGCAGGGACATGTGGATCAAAAAGCACAATGCATCGAAGTAAAAGAGACAGACGGAAGTTGGTATTATCGATTTGAATACGAGTCGAATAGAACGATGATTGAGCGCGGATATTTCTGCGTGGATAAAGGTTCTGTAACCATCAATGGCGTTAGTTTGACAGTATGCGAACCAGATGTAGCGGGCAATAAAGGATATGTATCTGTTTGCATTATTCCTTACACACACGAAGAAACCAATTTTAAATATATAGAGGTAGGCACTATTGTGAATATTGAGTTCGACATACTCGGTAAATACTTATCACGAATGAGCCAATTACTCAAGTAATTAATAACATTAAAACAATAATACAACATGGACAAAATTAGTTATGCATTAGGTCTCTCTATGGGACAGAACCTAATGGGCAGCGGTGTTACATCGCTCAATTATCAAGATTTAGCACAAGGTATTGAAGATGTGCTGACCAAGCAACAGCCAAAGATTACTTATCAAGAGGCACAGCAGGTATTGGGTCAATTCTTCCAAGAATTAGAGGCTAAGATAGCTGGCGCTGCGAAGGCAGATGGTGAGAAATTCTTGGCAGAGAATGCTAAGCGCGAAGGTGTACAGGTAACAGCAAGCGGATTGCAGTATGAGGTATTAGAGGCTACTATTGGTCAAAAACCTAAAGCAACTGATACTGTAAAAGTGCATTATGAGGGAACCTTGATTGATGGCACAGTATTTGATAGCAGTTACAAACGCGGAGAATCTATCTCATTCCCTCTCAATGGTGTTATCAAAGGATGGACCGAAGGATTGCAACTGATGTCTGTTGGATCTAAATATAAATTCTTCATCCCTTATCAACTCGCATATGGCGAGCGTGGTGCTGGTCAGCAGATTCCTCCATACGCCGCTTTAATTTTCACCGTAGAACTATTAGGCATTGAATAATTAGACAAATAAACATATACAACAATGAAAAAACTAAGTATTATTTTATTAGCCGCATTAGCAATGATTTCTTGCGGTAATAGTTACACAGCAAAGAGTGTAGTTCTCAACAACGAGTCAGACTCTATCAACTATGCTATCGGTTTGCTTAACGGATTACAGATCAAGATGTATTACATGCAGAATGATAGTAGTGACGCAACTGTAGCTGAGTTTATAGACGCATTAGAGAATGCTTACATGGATAAGATTGAGGAGTTGAGCGAGATAGCACAAGCAGGTCAACATCTTGGTCAATCAATCAAAGGCATGGAAGAGAAAGGATTGGCAGAAAATGCATCTTGGACGCTCAATGAGAAGATTATGTTACAAGGTTTGGTTAATGCATTATACGAAGACACCACTGTGATGGCCAATGATGTAGCACAAGATTTCTTCACTAAGGCTTATCAATCTCAAGCAGAAGGTATAGCAGACAAGGCTATTACCAGTAAATGTCCAAAGAAAGCAAAGACTATTGAATTGAGTAATTATAATGATTCTCTCAATTATGCATTTGGTTTATTGAATGGTTCTCAAATGAAGATGTACATCTTGGCTAACGACTCTACAGGCGAGGCTATTGATGAATTCATCTCTAATATCAACCATGGTCTGAAATCAAAAGTAAAAAATCCACAACTCGTAATGATGGCAGAGAATATTGGTAAGGCTATTCGCGAGCAAGAGCCTGTTGGTTTGCTCAACATAGAGGGATTAGAGACCCAGTTTGAACTTATCAAGCAAGGATTTATCAACGGTATGTGCAATTTCTCCGAAGAGTGGGATATGCAAACAGCAAGCAAGTATGTGGACGAGGTGATTTCTCGTATCAAATATGGCGCAGTAAAAGAAGAGGGTGAGAAGTTTCTTCAGGAGAATGCTTTGCGTGAAGGAGTAAAGACTACAGAGTCTGGGTTGCAATACGAGGTGCTCGTAGCAGGTAAGGGTGCTAAACCAAGTGCAGAGTCAACTGTAAAAGTGCATTACGAGGGTACCTTGATTGATGGCACTGTATTTGATAGCAGTTATGAGCGTGGTGAACCTATAGAGTTCCCTCTCAATGGTGTTATCAAAGGATGGACCGAAGGATTACAACTGATGCCTGTAGGTGCTAAATATAAACTCTATATTCCATATGAATTAGGTTATGGAGAGCGTGGTGCTGGTCAAAACATTCCTCCATATGCCACATTGATTTTCACTGTGGAGTTGCTCGAGATTAAGTAATATTATTACGACTATATTGTAATACAATGGGCGTCATCGCTAAGCAATCGATTCGTGGTACGATAGTTACCTATTTAGGCATCGCCGTAGGCGTTGTTACCACTTTCTTCGTGTTAACCCGTTTCCTCACAGCAGAGGAAATTGGGTTGACGCGAGTGCTTATCGACGCAGCCACGCTTTTTATTGGTTTGGCACAATTAGGAACGAATAGTAGTATTATCCGTTTCTACCCTTATTTCTCGGATGGGAAGCAAGAGAATCATGGATTCTTCTTTTGGGCATTAGTAGTTCCATTTATTGGTTTTGTGCTTTTTGCCATTATTTATTGTGCATGTAGTGTGCCGCTCGCGGCTTTATTTGGGGATAAATCACCACTATTCGTGGAGTATTACTATTTTGTACTGCCATTAGCATTTTTCATGCTCTATCAGACTATTTGCGAGAGTACCTCTAATGTACTGATGCATATTGTTGTGCCTCGCGCCGTACGGGAGTTGATAGTACGAGTAGGATTATTGGTGGTGTATGTATTATATGCTTTCCGAGTAGTTTCATTGGATGGATTAGTAATTGGTTTATGTATCAATTACGCCGTTGCTGCCATTATTAATATATGCTATTTCTTCTCCTTACAGTCTATCCGCTTGCGTCCTGATTGGCAGTTCCTAAGGAATAACAAACCACTCGTTAGGCGATACATCATTTATACGGGATTTCTCATTATCTCAGCAATCACTACGATATTAGCCCCTACTCTATCCTCGTTTTTTATAACTGCCAAGATGGGATTAGATAGTACGGGTATATTTGCAATCGCTACTTATATGGCCGTGATGGTGAGTGTTCCTTACCGCTCTGTAACAGCTATAGCATCCCCTCAATTAGCGCGAGCCATCAAGGAGCAGAATAGAGAGGAATGCTCTCAATTATTATGCCAAGTAACGCGTAATCTACTGCTCATTGGTGGTTTTATACTGCTATGTATATGGTTTAATATAGACCTTATATTCCACATTCTACCGAATGGTGCTACTTATGCATCCGCAAAGAATGTAGTGCTTATCCTGGGTGTAAGTCAATTGGTTTTGGCTACATTCTCTATTTGCTTCACTGCGCTTAATTACTCGCGTTTTTATGCGTTCAGTTTACTGCTTTCACTCATCCTTACCATTAGTGCGATATGCTTGAATGAACATTTAATTCCTGATTTTGGCATGGAAGGTGCAGCGATGAGCAACTTGCTATCATATTTGCTATATTATATACTGATTATTATCACCATCGTACCATTATGCAAAGTAAATGTGGTAGATAGGCGGTGGTGGTATATCATGGTACTACTTATTGCATTATTCACCATCAATATGCTATGGCAAATGTATTTGCCTATTAGTAATATATGGATAGATAGCCTTGTCCGCTCGGCGGTATTATTAGGCGGCGGTATATATATCGCATACCGGGCTAAATTATCCCCAGAGATATATGACCAAGTACAACAATGGAAATACAAACTACAATCTAAGATATAACCATGCGCTATTTTATTCGTTTTTCATATCGCGGTACTGCTTTTCATGGTTCGCAAGTGCAACCAAACGGGCATACAGTGCAGGCAGAATTGGAGCAAGCGATGGCCACTATTCTTCGTCAACCAGTTCCTCTTGTTTTTGCAGGGCGGACAGACGCTGGCGTACATGCTGAGAATATGGTGGCGCATTTTGATATAAACATAGAATTGCCTACTAATCTGCGTGAACGATTAAATAGTTTACTATCCGACGCGATTGCTATTCATGCTATCATACCAGTGGCGAGTGATGCGCATGCACGCTTTGATGCCACACGGCGAACATATCATTATCGTATCATCACACAGAAAGACCCATTCCTCTATTTAACACGCACGCGCGTACAAGAGGGGTTGGATTACGATGCGATGAATAAAGCAGCGCAACTATTGCTTGGCAAACAAGATTTCGCTTCTTTCTGCCGCACGCACACAGATGTTAAAACTACCTTATGCGATGTGAAAGAAGCTAAATGGATTATAGAGAATGACCATATGGCTTATTTCACCATCACCGCCGACCGATTCTTGCGTAATATGGTACGAGCTGTGGTAGGCACATTATTGGAAGTGGGCCGTGGGCGTATGAGTGAGCAGCAGTTTGCAGAAGTGATTACCGCCAAGAATAGATGCAAGGCTGGTCACTCTGCACCAGCAGAGGGATTGAGTTTAATTGATATTCAATATCCAAATTATATATATCATGAATAAAATTATTTCTTTATTACTTACAGTAAGTCTTTTAGGAGCATGTTCCACTGCTCCTCAGTATCAAACAACCCAACAAAGAGAAATTGATGCATTGACGCAAGCCGCTTCGTTTGAAATGCCACAAGTGCCAGTACCATCATTCCCAGACCGCACATATACTATTGCGGACTTTGGAGCAGACCCTACTGGTGTTGAATTGGCCACTAATGCTATTCAAACCGCTATTGACGAATGCAATGCTGCAGGGGGTGGCACAGTGATTATTCCTGCTGGTGTATATACATCAGGCCCAATTCAGCTCAAATCCAATGTTCGTCTCTACACAGAGAAAAATAGTTTGGTGATGTTTTCACACGATTTGGATCAATACGAGATTTATGACACATGGTTTGAAGGTATTCCTACCAAACGCTGCACCAGTCCACTGAATGCCTTTGGTGCAGAGAACATAGCTATTACAGGTCATGGTGTATTCAATGGTAATGGCGAATGGTGGCGTCCTCTTAAAAAGAATAAAATGGCGCCTAACCAATGGAAGCAACACCTCAAGAAAGGTGGTGTAGTGACAGAGAAAGACATTTGGTATCCAGATTCTGCTTCTATCTTGGCGCAGACATACTGCGTAGATCAGAATGTGCCTGTGATTGAGGACGACTCACTATGGCAAGCCGTTAAATCATTCCTACGCCCTGTGATGGTACATTTTGTGGATTGTAAGAATATTTTGCTTGAGGGTGTAACATTTGAGAACTCGCCTGCATGGAATATCCATCCTATGTGCTGCGAGAATATTATCTTACGCGACTTGACCGTACGCAACCCATGGTATAGCCAGAATGGCGATGGCGTGGATGTAGAATCATGTAAGAATGTAGTGATTAGTCGTTGCTCATTTGATGTGGGAGACGATGCAATATGCATGAAGTCTGGTAAGAACAAAGCAGGTCGTGATCGTGGCATCCCTACCGAGAATGTAGTAGTAGATGATTGTACTGTTTACCATGGTCATGGTGGATTTGTATGCGGATCCGAGATGTCTGGTGGCATCAAGAATGTACAAGTGAGCAATAACCTCTATATTGGAACAGATGTTGGTTTGCGTTTCAAATCCACTCGCGGTCGTGGTGGTGTAGTGGAGAATATTTATATCCGTGACATCAATATGGTGAATATTCCTAACGAAGGATTGCTTTTTGACCTCTTCTATGGTGGTAAAGCTGCTGGAGAAGAGACGGAAGAGGAGTTGGCTGCGCGTATGAATGCAGACGCGCCTGAAGCAAACGAAGAGACACCTGCATTCCGTAATATCGTAGTAGAGAATGTGAATGGTAATAATCTCAAGCGTGCTATGTATTTCAATGGTTTGCCAGAGATGAAGATTGAGAATGTTACTCTCCGTAATATCAAGATGACTGCTACACAAGGTGCATTATTGCGTCAAACGAATGGACTCATCATTGACAATGTTACTATTATACCAGAGCAAGGCGAGGCATTTACAATTGCTCCTACGGTAGAAAATATCCAACGCTTATAAGCAAAACTATGATAAAGAAATTTTCTTTAGGAATGATAATTATGCTACTTGCGGGTTGTAATCCGCAAGTAGCTACTTCTTTTTGGCGTATTGGTACCGCTGCGGACTCCACTAAAGAGGGTTATAGGATTATTCATGCGGAAGGTAAAACCCGCCATTGCTATCCAGTAAAAGAATGGAAAGCGGACCCTGCTATTGACACTTACCATCAGATGCATCATCATGGAGTGGCAGTGGAGAGCGATAAGATGGCATATCGTATTTATTTTGATAAGAAGCAGACGATTGATCCTTATTGCAAGCGCGTGCCTCAATTAGAATTGGCGAATAGTTATTGGTATCCTAATGATAGCCTTTTGGCTGCACATTATGGCGATGATATATTGCGCGTGTCCGGCACAGTGGGCGTTGGGTCTGTCAAATATTGGAATGGGAAGAAGCATGTGCATATTGAACCTGTAGCAGAGCGCAGTCAGCGTATTGTGAAGCAGAGCCGTAAGAGCGCCACGATTGAAGTGGCTGTTGAAGATTGGGAAATAGAGGGAAAGATAGTGGATATGGATGTGCACTATACGATGCAAGGTGGTCATCGCGATATGCGCTGCGATGTGTATCTATCGGAGGAAGTAGAAGGATTATGCACGGGTGTGCAGATGATTCCTAACAATGGCAAATCACCGCGTTCGTTGGATGGCTCGCACGACACTATTATAGTAGTACCGAATGGTACTATTCTCGCTTCGTGGGGAACTGATTGGCCTGTGAACGACTCAACTAAGTTTGCAAAAGAGACCGTTGGATTGGCGGTCTTTATTCCAAGAGAAAATGCAGGCACTCCTGCGCGCGATAAGCGCAATAACCTATGCCTTCTCAGGCAAGCAAAAGCGAAGGAAGGGTATAGCACTCATTTCTATTTGACTTGTGTGGGAGCAACAAAAGAAGACCACCCTATTGCATCAGATGCAAGAGAGTGGTATGCTTATCTACGAAAGTGGGCAATAAGATTGAAATAAGATGATATATAATCAGAAGCCGTTACACGATTTGTGTAGCGGTTTCTTTTGGTGCCTTGTATTTCTTCATCATTAAATAGACAACGGCTAAAGCTATAAAGAAGAGCATTACTTCCCATCCACCATTTAGTGGTACTGTAGAGGAACAACCACAATGATCACCACAATTACAGCCATCATATGCATAATCCCCGCATATTGCACAATACCAATCCCCATTAGCATCTTGTACCCATTGACAATTAGGACATACCCCTTCTGGATCATTTGGATTTGGACTTTTTCGTGGGGCGTGTGCTGGTCCCATCTGGGCATATGTTTCTGCGGAGGTCATTCCACCACGAATAGCAGACGCTGAAGTACGCATGCCTTGTATGGTTGGTGTAGCGACTGCAGGTGTAGCGTAGTTGATACCTCTATTGGAAGAGCGATGCACATAAGCACTTGTGGAGCGCATATCCATCATGTATCCTCCTGAATGCACATGGACAGGAGATGTATTTGCTGCTCTTCGCGTATGTGTATATATTCCTTTATAGGTAGAGGTATAGCGCATAGCGACCCCTACTCTATGCGTCTCTGCAGCATTCACATGCGACAACGAGACTGAAATCACACTAAGTACCAACCAAACTGCTATTCGCAGAAAGGTGGGCATAGTGATTGTTATTTTATTGATTTTTATCATTTAACAGACTAATACTTTTATTCAAACTAATACCTTATGCAAGTTATTATTACTTGCTAACTAATTGACCTTGGGCATTATATAGAATACCATCTTTGAGGATAAAGAGTTGGTTATCCTTGATAAACTTATGGAGTTTTGTTTCTATCGTTGTATTTTGTATATCGGTTGCGACTCCTTCGCCATCTGCATCTTCATTGGCTACGATTACAAAGCGGTTTGTAATCATTGTATTTGGAGTAGCGAAGAAAGTATAGGTTGCTCCTTCTGCGATAGGGATAATTTGCTCTGTCTCGTTATCCATGAGAGCGATAGGCTCTTGTGTGCGGAGGTTAGCAAAAGTGAATGTATATGCAGTTTCTTCTCCTGTGCGCACGCCTACGCGTGTATTTACTAAGGAGTGAGTAGCATCCACAGCCAAATAGGTTTCCTCTTCCTCTACGGCAAAGATATTCAATTCGCCATTCATCATTTTGCGTGCGTCATAACCATTTTGATAATTGGCATCGTAGTCTTCCGCTTCCAAGAGATAGAGATTATCTCTCCATCCATCTGCTTCGATGGAAACGCATAGTGCTCCTGTGGTAGTAGAGCGTTCTTTGGTTCGCAGTGGAGCATTTGCGTGCTTGGTATAGTCGGCATTCCAAACCAATCGCTCGTAATTCAACTTGAGTGTACCTGGTTTGGTGGTATTAACAAAGAATCCTTGCATCGCGGGGATGATTGCTGGATATTTGTGATTAGCCACTAAGTCTGCTGCTGTTGCGACAGGTATGGCTATGTATTGTCCTGGAGCGTCAAGATTTGTCTTGCCTACTTGGTCCGCGATATTATTCTTGGAGCCTGTATTAAAGAGGTTGATTGTAGCCTCTACTCCCTCAGAGAAATCGCCTGTTGTGAACTGTGTGATATCTATTGGTGCTGCATAGCTATTGGCAAACACATTACAGCGCAATGTATCTGCATCGCCTGTGTATGTTAGATTTAGTTCCACATTTCCATTAGAAGCCAATTGACCTGTATTGGTAATAAGCATTCCTTCTGGATATTTGTATTGCGAGGTACAATAGCCTTCAAATGGTTGCAGCTCAAGTGTCTTACGGTTATTCTCCCATTCGGCTGTAGCTTCATTCCAATTATATATCCAGCTGGATTTGTATATTGATTTCGCTAGTGTTTCTTCTTTTGCCATTGGCGATCCCACATATTGCCAAGAGCCTACATTATTGCGGTCATCTGCTGTCATGTCGAAATAGGCTTTGGAGTACATTTCCATGGTTGCTTTGGGCATTGGTTGCTCTGTATAGGGGGAGATACGGATGTATCCTGTTTGTCCTTTTGTTGCACCTTCCGTACTTGCCTTGATGATAAAGTTGTCTGTTGTAGCTCCTTTGACGCCTCCTGCCCCAACTGTCAATCCGCCATTTGGTGCGATAGTGACTTTCACATTAGGATTGATGGTTGGGTCTATGATCATGCTATGAACTGATACTTCTGTATCTATGATTACATCTGCCTGAATGATAGCCACATGGTATTGATTTGGCTGCAGATCACGATTCCAGTTGTATTGTTCGGTCCATTGAGTAGGAGTGGTGGTGGTATTGTTATCATCTTTTCCTTCAAAGATAAACTCTTTTCGTTTGAAATGCGTGAGTGTGATATTTTTATACGCGAGCCATGCACCTGGTACATAGGATGGGCATTTTATTCCATAGCGGAGTGTACCTGTTGTTTTGCCTGGGTCTGGCGCCACATACACATATACATCATTCAAATAGCGGTTGGCATCATTAAAGGCAACCTCTGCTGATGTAAGTGTAGTAGAATAGTATTTACCATCGTGCAATTCGTCTGTATTCTTAAAAGCTGAAGAGTGATAGGAAGCATATACCGACTGAATAGGGTACTGCACATTATTAGC
>CALATT010000051.1 GCA_937891905.1 uncultured Bacteroidales bacterium
TTGCTATCGAAGAGGCATCCGAGATGGGTGTTATGCTCGATTATATTGTGCCTAAAGAGGGATCGAATGTATGGTTTGATGGTTGGGTAATTCCTAAGTATGCCAAGAATACCAAAGCCGCAGCCTACTTCATCAATTATATGTGCCGCGCAGATAATGCACTCGCTAATATGGAGGAGATAGGTTATGTATCATGCGCAGGAGGCAAAGGTGCCGCTTCTACCATCCTCGAAGCGCAATACGATGAGGAAGCATGGCCTAACACAGTGGATGCCACTTATTTCTTTGGTAATGAACCTATCGAAGTGGATGGTGAATTATTAGATCCACACGCGCTGCACCTCAACCCTGTTTACTACGCCGATAAGAGCACTATTGACCGCTGCGCACTCATGCACGATGCAGGCGAAGCACAAGAACTGCTACTCGAGATGTGGAATGAAATCAAACTCGCACGATAATGAAGAAAATACTGATTATCCTCTTCGCATTCACTTCCTTATCCATCGCTGCCCAGACATCAGAGATGGAAAAGCGCTATAATGCTTTAGCAGAGCGCTTCGAAGGACGCGATAAACAATTACAGAAAGACCTAAAGTCCTATCTACAAGCCTTTCCTTACACCACTTTTGCAGATGAAGTAAACTTCATGCAAGGCGTTATCTATGTGGAGAAAGGACGCTATAAGAATGCGCTGAAAGTGCTGGAGCAGGTTGAACCCAAGGCGCTCAGTCGTCCGCACCAAACCGACTATTCTTTCTATCGCGGATATGCCTATCTGATGATGCAAGAGTACCAACGCGCATCTATCTATTTCAATCAACTGAGCAAAGCAGAGAACCGCTATACCACACGCGGTACATACTATTATGCTTACTGTATGTATAAAATGCAGAAGTATGAAAAAGCTTTGCCTGCACTCCAGCGATTAGAGAATAACGAGGAGTACCAAAAGACTATTCCTTATTACCTCGTGCAGATATATTACGCACAAGGTAACTATGACGAAGTGGAAACACGCGCCAAAACATTATTACGCGAGCAACCAGAGAGTCTCAACAACTGCGAACTCCATCGCCTCTTGGGTGAGATTTATTTCCACAAAGGCGATTACCAGCAGGCTATCAGTCACCTCCAGCACTACCAAGCAGAGACCAAGCGCCAAGGATTGGAACTGCTGCGCAATGATATGTATATGTTAGGTACTGCCGCCTATAAGATAGGTGAGTACGAACTGGCTGTACAATCGCTCAAGCAGATGAAGCAGCAAGCAGATACCCTCTCAGAGGCTGCATGCCTCACTATGGGTAATGCCTATGTGCAACTCAAGCAGTACGAGCAAGCCAAACTATCCTACCAAGCGGCTGCTAACTATGCCATCACACCTGCTGTGACCGAAGAAGCGGCGTATAACTACACTCTCTGCACCTATCAGTCATCCACTGCCTTGGGTGAATCCGTACGCGCATTCAATGATTTTCTACATCAGTTCCCTAACTCCAAATACGAGAATAATATCTATCAGTTGCTCACCGACGCGCTGCTGCATAGCAAGAACTACTCCGCTGCTATCTCTGTGCTCGATAGTATTGACCATCCTACTCAGAAGATGATAGATACCAAGCAGTATTTGCGCTACCAATTAGGCGCTGACTGCTTCTTGCAGGGCAAGATGAAACCCGCCCTTGAATGGCTCAGCGCTGTGGTAGCACATGCCAATGAATGTGATACCTACACCGCCGAAGCATATTACCTACAAGCAGAAGCTTACTACCGCTTGCGTGAGTATAAGACCTGTGAGCAACACCTTCAGAGATTCTTTGCTCACCCCAAAGCACGCCGATCTGAGAACTATACCATCGCACGCTATTTAGAAGGTTACTGCTATTTCTCACAAAAGAAATACGATAAGGCGCGCGAAGCATTCTCCACATATATAGATGGCACTTTGGCCACCGAACCCACCTACGCAGACGCGCTCAACCGTATAGGTGACTGCTATTTCAATAATCGTGATTTCCACCAAGCCGCCACCTATTACACCCAAGTGAGCAATATGGAAGCAGCGTGTGCAGACTATGCACTCTTCCAACGCGGCTACGCCGTGGGACTACAGCGTATGTATGACGAGAAAGTGAATGTGATGAAGCGATTAGTGAGTCGCTATCCTAAGTCCGACTACGCGGATGATGGTATGTATGAGATTGCTCGTGCGCAGTTGCAGCAAGAAGATGAACGCGCTGCTATCATCACCTATGAGCAGTTGCTCTCCACCTACCCACACTCACCGCTCGCTCGCAAAGCGGCTATCGAACGCGCCATGCTTTACCGCAATTTAGAGCAGAACGACCAAGCTATCGCTGCCTATCGCAGTACAATAGAGACCTATCCTGGTACCGAAGAGGCCTATACAGCCCTCGATGCACTGCAGGCACTCTATGTGGCGCAAGGTAATGTGGATGAGTATCTTGCCTTCACTAAGAACTTAGCGAAGATAAACATGACCGTCACCACACAAGAAGACTCGTTGCTCTACGCCGCAGCAGAAATGCAGTATATGCAAGGTGCATACCAAAAGGCTACTATCTCGCTGAGCAATTATATATCGCAGTACTGCGCAGGTGGGCGCTATTGCACCTCCGCACGCTATTACTTAGCTGACTCGTATTACCGCTTAGGTAAGACTACCGAGGCACTCGGGCAATACACCGTATTAGCAGAAATGAGTGCTAATCCATACCAAGAAGAAGCGGCTATGCGCGTGGCTGAGATTTGCTATGACAAAAGCGATTACAGCAGTGCGCTGGAGGCGTTCTATCGCATGCACGCGCTCGCGTCTAATAATGAGAATGCGGCAATCGCACGATTAGGTATCCTACGCTGCAGTAATCAGTTGGGACGCCACCAAGCCACCATCGATATTGCTGATCAGATGTTAGCGGACGCGTCTTTAGACCCAACTATTCAGCAAGAAGCGCGTTACTGTCGTGCCAAAGCGTATATACAAGCCAACCAATGGACCAAGGCGCAGAAAGACCTGACTATCTTAGCACAAGAAGTGCGTACGGCACAAGGCGCGGAAGCTAAGTACCTACTGGCACAAAGCTATTTTGAAGAAGGATTATTAGATCAGTCCGAAGCTGAGGTGATGTCCTTCACACAGATGAATACACAACAGCAGTACTGGTTAGCTCGCGCACTCATCCTGCTCAGTGATATTAACTTAGGTAAAGGTGAACTATTCCAAGCGCGCCAGTACCTCCTCGCGCTGCAAGCCAACTACACCCACCAGGGAGACGATATACAAACGATAATCACAAATCGCCTGCAAGCATTGGATGCCCTTGAGCAACCCGCGCCAGCAGAAGAGAACGAAATAGAGGAAGAGTAATATGAAGCAATTATTGATTAGTTCATTACTACTATGCGCGCTTACAGTGAGTGCGCAGAATAGCGCCGACACTACACTCAATCGCAATGTGACCGTTGAGCGTGATTTTCAACCTGTGATACAAGCCGCAGGCAAACTATCCACCAAACCCGAGGTGGTAGAGACCACTGTGGAAGCGGCCAAGGTGGAGTATTCCGATTATACTGCCGATGTGCAACCAGGTGCAGAGTTTAATGCATTGCTATCCCAACCTACCCGTTTCAGCGCAGGCGAAGCGTATAATGGTTATTTACGCGGTGCGATTGGTCACCCCAATACTTTGTTTGATTTTGAGTACAAACTGGATGATGGCAAGAAGTCCGTTCTCAATGCCTACGCTCATCATGATGGTCAATGGGGATTGAAAGCAGATAGCAAGAGCGCTCTCGGAATGGATTTTACACATAAGTTCAGTACATGTAATCTCTATTTCGGTTTAGAAGGAACAAACACCTATCTGCATAAATATGGCCATTTCTACGACTATAACAACATAGGTACTGGTTATAAGAATGGTTACCTGAAGGACTACACCCTCACGGATAAGGATAAAGTGAATCTATGGACAGCGGAGGCGTATGTGGGTGTTAAATCCAACGCTAAGCAAGAAGTGCAATACAAGGTGCAGACGGGTTATCTCGTTTTTGCTATTCCTGGTCAGGTGAATGAGCACCAACTGCGCAGCGAACTATCGTTCGACTGGAGCAGCGATGCGCACCATGTGGGTGCTGAAGTATATATACAGAATAACTTCCGCCAACTGACTGGTTTGGCATCATTAGTCAACACCTATAATAATATCCATAATTTCCGTATTGAACCTTATTATGCGTATAAGAGCAAACGCGTACAACTGCATTTGGGTATTAACTTGGATATGAACCTCGGTCGTGGACAGTATTTATCGGGTGTAGAGAACCTCAGTTTTGCTCCATCGCCTCATGTTTATTTGGAGGCACAGATTGCCAAACAATGGTTGACCATCTATGCGGATGCAAAAGGAAGTCATGGTATTGGTACGCTCCAGTCGCATATGAATAACCCCTTCCGCTTGATGGAGGCGGGTGTTATCTCTGGGCATGTGGCGTCTTACACTCCTATTGATGCGGAAGTAGGATTTCATATCCGTCCGTACCGTGATTTAATGATTGAGATACACGGTGGTTATGCCCACATGCTCAATCAAACCACGCTGATTGCTGTGACGGATAATACTACCACCTATAGCAGCAGTAAGTTAAATGAATTGATGGCTTTGCATGCAGGTGATTTAAGTTACACCTATAGCGATTATAGTCGTGGCAAGATAGGTGGTCAAATCAATTACCACTACAAGGATATTATCCGCATCAATCTACATGGAGATTATTATTTCTGGAATGCGCTCAAGCATGAAGATAATTCGTATAATTATAATCAACATTGCCAAGAACTGCACGATTTATTAGATAATAAACACCATACTGTGTATGATCGTGCTAATTGGGAGATTGGTTTGCGCATTGACGGCCGTATAGACAAACATTGGTCGCTCTACTCGGATAATTATTTCAGAGGAAGTCGTTTGGCTTTGGCCACGGATGGTGTGCACAAACTCAAACCTACGATTGAGATGAACCTTGGTGTGCAATATGAGATGTGGGTTGGCAAGCAAGCGAAGATGGTTAATGAGGACGGAGGCACTACTGTGCGTCCAGAACCTCAGCCTAATTTAACATTATTCTTCGAACTGAATAATTTCATTCACCGCAAGAATGATATTTATTACGGCTACCAATCGCAGGGTATTAACTTCCGCCTCGGCGCCATTTATAAATTCTAGATTGGTTACACTTCGAATAGCATCCTCCACCGTTCGCATCTCGTTCGCATCCTGAACATCACCGAAGGGTGCGTACAGGGTATTTCCCTTATTTCGCATAATAAAATATAAATAGGATAGCCTCGCATGGCTATCCTATTTTTTGCTCGTTCGTATTCTACGGTATATTAATCTTTCACACCAACCATTTAGTGGCTGGTATTACTTTTATCAGATATCCGTCTATATCTAATTGTTCTTCTTGAGAGAATGTAATAATTGTTAAATCTCTGCAACTAAATTTGCGTGCTCCTTGTAGAAGCGAAGTGATTTCTCGTTTACGAGTTTTTTCTTCTGTTAGGTCATAGCATACTTGGTAGATTGATTCCACTACACCACTTTTAGCGACAAGAAAATCTACCTCAAAGCCGCGCTCACGATAATAAAAGACATCAGAATAGGTTTGGCTCGCTCTATGCAGAAGTTCTATAAACACAGCATTTTCCAAACGCCACCCCATATTTTGTGTATTAAAGGTATTTGAGCGGAATGACAAGAAAGCCGGATCTATAACATACAACTTCTCACCATGCATGCGTTCACGGCTCTTATAAGAAAATTTATGCACAGAGTGCAAAAGAAACGCCTCTTGAAGATAATGACAATATGTATCTATAGTATGATCAGTTACTCCAAACAATCCACTTAATGTAGAAGCGTTGTACTCTTGTGCAAAATTATCCATCATATAAGTTGCTAAACGCTGTAGTACTTCTGGATAGCGCACTTTGAATCGTTTTGTAATATCTCTTTTGATAATAGCATCTAACAGCCCCATAACATAGTCATGCTTGTTATTTTCTATTAACAACTCAGGAAAACCTCCTTGTATAAGATAATCATTCAAAGCTACTTTTAGGTTTGCTTGTGCTTTAGTTGTTAGGGATGTTAGACTTATTTGTTTATATAGAACATATTCTTTAAATGAAAAAGGATAGAGCGTGATCTTGTGATGACGACCAGTAAGATGCGTTGTTAACTCGTTTGATAATAATTTAGCATTACTACCTGTGACAAGTAAGCGTATGTTTTGTCTAAGTAAGCGATTTACGAAGAGAGGCCAACCATCTACATTTTGTATTTCATCTAAAAATAAATAATTGAAATCACCATATACGATATATAAAGCTTCCAGTAGATTATTAAGGTCTTCACGCCTTATATTCTCTAAACGCTCATCATCAAAATTAACATAGGCAGCTTTTACTCCTGCATCATGCAATACTTTTCTACACAGAGTAGATTTTCCACTTCTGCGAACACCTATTACTACTTGCGCTAATTTACTTTGTAAGTCTATTTGAGACTCTTGTTCCCGGGTACATATTCCCTCAAAAGTCTCTTGTAAAAATTCTTCGCGAAGTTCCGCTACGATTGGCAATAATTCTTGTACGGTCATAATGATGAGTTATTTGGACCGCAAAAGTAGTAAAAAATCTCCAAATATCCAAATATTTTTTGCTCAAACTGCGATATTTTGCAGATTTTGCACTCTCAAACTGCGATATTTTGCAGATTTTGCACTCTCAAACTGCGATATTTTGCACAACAAACCTCACTGCCACCCTACTGTAGTGCCACCTTTAGGCAGTTGCATGATAGGTCTCCGGTGGTTCTTGGTTTGAGATACGCGCGCTCGTATTCTGTTGCCGCGAGAATGAATGCTCCTAATACTTTACCTTCGGTGTAGTCATTTGATTGTTGGGTATCTTTCTTACCTTTCTCAGCTAAATAGTACGCAGCAGAACCATCTCGGTCTTCGCTATCTTTATCTGCATTGCTCAAACCTGCTGAGCGACAATTGTGTACAAGTCCATATGCATTACCATCTCCAATGGATTTGCGCAAGAACTGTTTTAGAAAACCATGATAGCCTTTTTTAGCAGCTTCTTCATACTTTGCCCTATCCAAATATCCAAGGCGCATACCCTTGAGTAATGTAGATACGAAGATGGCAGTTGCAGAGGACTCTACATAATTGGTTGTTGAACATCCTTCTGGTTTTACTCCATTGCCATATTGTAATAACTGACACCAGCAACCTGTAGTTGGGTCTTGGCGTGCCAGTAATCCGTCAGCCACAGCCTCTAATTGGCGTTTCAATTCTGTATAATCCGCATCATTCTTACCTGCCTTATCCATTTGCTCTAATATATCCACCAATGCAAAGAAATACCATCCTGCTGCGCGTCCCCAGAACTCTTCGCTTACACCATAATGAGAGTTTGTGGCATATGTGCCTTCTTGGTCTGCCCAGATAGATGTTTGATCGCTTGACGGGTCCGCAGAGAAAGCATGATAGAGTAATTTCTTCTCTTCATCCCATAATCTATTCCAGCACATATCAAACTGCTTACGAATAATCGTCCAATCTCCATCTACGGAACCTGATATATTTTTTCCTTCAGTTAGCATCATGGCAAGCAATGCTGGTCCCATGTATTGGCCATCTAACCAAAGTTGGTTCTCATATGTATTTTTATGAAACCACCCGCCTGTGTATGTTTCATTACCGCAAAAGGCTTGCGATGTTGCAGATGATATAGAGTAATTGCTATTATGAGCAGCCAAACCAGCCAATGCTTTTGTTTTTGCTGTCGCACAATGATCTGCTACTGTTGCATTCTCAAACTTAGCGCCTGATTTAGTTAAATCTGCTAATCCGAAATACATCTTACAAGCATTCAAGTCATCTAATGACTTTCCATCATGATCTTGATTATAATATGCTTCCGCATATGCCTGAATACTATAAAACCATGGTTTCGCCCAAGTACTATCTTGGTAATAATCAACACATTCTAGTACAGCTTTTGCTACTAATCCAGGAACATAATCAAAACCTCTTGTAGACTCGGAATCTGCTTTTTCAGTACCATTTTCATCGTACTTTGCAAATCCTGCATTAGTTGTATTAGCCTTAAAATGATACAAACAACTATTGATAATTAGTCTTGAGTACTTGGCTGTATCGCAGTTGATTACTTCGTCACTGGTGTAATCTACATCCTGTGCCTTCACAGGCTGGGTGGTGCATGCGGTGATAGCCAAGATGGCTAGTAATAAGATGAGTGGATTTTTCATTGATTGATTAGTATTTAGTAATTAATTATTCTTTTCTAGATCGGCTAGTTCCCTAATTCCTGTAGGGCTCTGCCCGTCCTGTATATAGTTGGGCTAGATTGTAGCACGCTTCCTTCTTATGAGGCAGAAGGCTGCCGCCATGAGTAGGAGTGGCAGGATAGCGTCACCGAGGGGTTGCTGTTCATCTTTGTCCAATGTTCCTGATCCACCACCTGGAGTACCAGGCGCCTTATGTGGGCCACTGACTACCTGCTCTGCCATATACGCTCCGGCGCTTACCGAACCATCTGCATTGAGCATAGGTGTGGTGGGATTGGTCCAATCGTCTGTGGCGTAGGCGCTGGTGGAGGTGAATCCGATGGTTGGAGCCGCAGCTGCGTCCATGCGCTGATTGACACAAGAGGAACTTGTGTATGGCTTATACTTCACCGCTTGTGCCTGCGTGGTACTGAGTACCAGCAGACAAGCGATGGATAAGATATATACGATATGTTTCATTGTAGTAATATTGATTGTCTTCATTGTATTGTCCTCCCTTTTTTATCGTATTACCATTTTACCTGTTGCGTCATAGAGTATTCCATTCACAAAGATGAATATCTTATCGTCTTTGATGAATTTCACTGCTTTTGCGTTCTCATCGGTGTTGATATGATCCGTACCTGTGGCAATCTGCGGTGCTTTGCGTGTAAGGATGAAGCGGTTGTGCTCTGCCTTATCTGCGCAAGTGAAGGTGTATGAATTGCCTTTGAGTACGCGTGTGTATATTTGCGTATCTGTATCAAGTAAGTAGAGTGCGTCTTCCATACCATCGTAATCGAAGTGTATGGTATATTCGCTATCTTCTCCTGCTCGGAAACCGATGACAGTTCCTTCGTACTCTGGTATAGCGCTGACGGCATCATATCGTGTTTCTGCCACCACATAGGACATTGGTGCTGCTGCATTGCCACCCCATTGCTCTCCATCCCATCCGCTATCATATCCGCGTGTGAAGTCAGGTCTCTCGAGGATGATTAGTCGGTCGTCATAGCGCTTACCACGGAAGAGGAATTTCGCCACTTGTGGCTCATCATCTGCCGCCACTCTTCTTGCTGGTGCATGCATTGGTCCACTTGGAGTGTTTGTTCTAGGAGCTCTTACATGGCGCTCATAATCGAGGTGCAATGTACCATCTGTTGTACCACCTACCACATAGAATCCTTGCATTGATGGAATATAACTATCACCCGTATAAGAAGCTGAATGGATTGGAACTGACACATAGGTACCTGTAGCGTAGCGACCATTCTCTTTATTGAGTTCTCCGTCTCCCTCTGGGTCGCTACCTGTATTGAAGAAGTAGATTGTTTTTTCAGTTAATCCTTCCATGTCATCGTCTGTCAACTCATGGATTTGTATAGGAGCTGTCCATGAGTTAGCTACCACCACAAACTTGCCTGCTGGAATAGTAATATCCTGATTGGTAGTAGCCGCGAGTGTACCCTCCATCCAATAGGTGTGTCCTTGTTCTGG
Organism: uncultured Bacteroidales bacterium; assembly: GCA_937891905.1. Taxonomy (GTDB): domain Bacteria; phylum Bacteroidota; class Bacteroidia; order Bacteroidales; family Paludibacteraceae; genus Colicola. Next base: position 9,891 of record CALATT010000051.1, read on the forward strand.
GTGAGTGATACAATAGCCTCTAAATGGCACCAATGGTCCTCCGTTAGGTATTACTACCCAACCTTCCGCTTCGGTTTCCGTTCCGGTATCGTATTGGTATAACCAACTATCATAGTAGTTATATATTGCATTAGCCACATCGCTGTGTGGTGTACCTATATACTGCCATGTGGAAGCCGCTTCGCTATAAGTATCAGTATCTGCTTTTGCCTTGCTGTACATTGCTACTCCGGCTTTGGTGTCTCCTCGTTCATTATTGAGGATGAGTGAGGCATTGCCACCTTCATTAGAACCGAGTGATATATCTGCTACATTTGTAGGATAAACATTTCCGTTCTCGTCGGCTCGGAGAATGGTGCTTCGTGCTGTAAGTGAACTATTAGCCGGAATAGTAAGGCTACCATCTTTCGTAATATGAATACTGAGTACCTCTGGGAAATATGCATCCGCGATTTGCTCTTCTTCGCCTTTTAGGACTTTCGTTTTGACTGCATCCACGGTACATGGTGCTGCGATACGCACATCGTTGTTACGACCTGGTACCACCATGTATTCTGGTCCCCAGTTAGCGGCTGTAGACCACAAACCGTCGCCTTTTGTACCAGTACCTTCGTAAGCAGATTCATCCCAGTTGGTATTTCCTTCTCCATTATCGAATGTTAGACGGCAGTCTGCCACCTCTATCAGGTCTGTTTTTAAGAGGTAATCGAGACATGTGAGTAATACTTGGCGTCCCATTGGTGTTTGCATACTCTGTGCACCGCAGTTGATAGCGAATAGAATCATTCTGGCTTCAATATTCGCTTGTCGCTCTGCGATAGCTACTAATTGTCTATCGTCCGCAGCTGGAGTCCACTCAAGGTGAGCATGTGTATCATCTCCATCTGTATGAGTAACCACTTCTGCTGCGGCATTATAGTGTATTAATCCGATGGTAACAAAGTTATCCGCATCTTTGAGTTCAAATCCCTGCAAACCTTTACTACTTTCATGTCCAGGTCCCGTCAGTATCTGGTATACAAGTTGGTTGAAGTCATCGTGGTCATGATAGATACCTTCCACATGTGCATCATCTAGTTCATCAAACATTGGGTGAGCATAGCATACGATATTTGCGTATTGGCTTGTTGCTGCGGGGACTACAGGTGAAGTAGTGAATCCTTTTGCTGCCCATTTGGATGGTGTTTTAGCTACCATATGCGCTTTGAGTGAGAGTAGTGGTCTATAATCGCACAGAGCAGCCATATCGTCCAGAATTGTAGCCGCAGCTTCGCTCTTTGATGCTTTTGGATAGTCAGTGAGCAAGAGGATGTCGAATGGTTCGTAGTTGAGTTTATTGAACTCTGCATATCCATTTACAGGTGTTACAATATACTTCTCCTTCAATTCAGTATAGAATCCCCATTCTGTATTTGGGTCAAAGGTAGTGTTACCTGTTTGCTGGCAGAGGTCCGCTTTGTTATATCCCGTGAGGAAGTCGCCACCAACCACTAATTCTTTGGTAGCGCGTGTACCTTCTCCATTTGCTCCCGAGCAGATGAGCGCGAGTGTAGGTTTGTCACCGATAACATGGATAGTGATAGAAGCGGTAATTGCGCTTGCATTGTTACAACTATTGATAGGTGCGCAAGTGATTACTATCTCATCGCCTTCTGCATACTTGTCTTTTAATTCATTCAAGTTAATCATCACTGTATCCACCGCATTGTCGCTACTTGGTATAGTGAAGAATGCATTTGAAGAAGAGAGGTTGAGTGTTGTTTCACCATTTTTTGTAGCGGTGAGGTGATAGCGTTTACCATCCAATATACCATATGATTTGACAGCGAAGAGGTGTCTATCTTTCATTTGATTAGAATAGGTCTTATCTACATGGTAGTATTGGAATGGTGTCAATCTCTCCACTTCAGGTTCCACATTTTCGTTTGTCACAATAGCGGAGTTGGTACTCATTGTTATACACGCGTCCGTGCGCGAAACAGTATAGGTACCCGCGCGCACGACTGCATAACTTGCGCTATTTGCGCCATCTATTGCTTCTCCGTCACGGTACCATTGATAAGAGCCACCTGTGAAGTCTGTAGTGCCATCTTGCATTTTTGCCTCTAAGGTGATAGAGTTGTTACATCCGTTTAAGTTCGTACCTGCCGCTGCTACAATTTTTGGAGCTTGATCTTTACATCCGACTGTAATGGTATAACTACCTTGGCATGCGCAGTATTCTGTTTCACTGATTTCTCCACCTGCGAAAGTAGCTGTGATGGTTACTGTACCTGTCATTCCTTCGAATGTCACATTACCATCTTCATCTACTGTAGCGATAGCAGTATTAGAAGAAGTGTAGGTGAGTGTTTGTCCCTCTAATGTAGTCTCACCTGATTTGAGTGTGAAGGTAGGTTCTACAAAATCCGCGTGTGTACTAATGTTATACTCATTATTGTAGGAACCTACTGTGAGTGTTGTCTCTGTACAAGCATTCTTGTATGTGAAGCAGGCTTCTGCGAGATAGAATTTACCTGTACCGGCACCTTTTCCATCCATATTGCGTCCTATACGGAAGGCATTAACATCTGCATCTGCTGGCAATTCGATTGTTATCGTTTTGTAGGCGGTAGGCACGGCAGAAGATGTTTCCTTATAGGTCCATGTTGTACCTCCGTTTGTAGAATAGCCATACACAGCCTTAGAGTTATTAGTGTGTGCTACAGTTACTTTGGCAGTAGCAAAGTATCTGCCTGTAGGAGCCGTGTATGTGAGGTATTCTTTACTACCATTTGATTCCCATGCTGATCTTGATTCGTATGTTTCTGAGGAACAACTTGTATTTGTAAATCTAAATTCATGGTCGCCTTCATTTCCCTTTGTAGCACATTCTTCTGAGATGAATGGTGTGACGGTGACTGTAATTGGATTAGAAGTAACTGATCCGCATGAGTTAGATGCTACGCAGAAGAGGTAGAATATTTGGTCTGCTGCTTCTGTGATAGAAGCCGCAGCAAGCAATAAGTCTTTGGATGTACCTACTTTCGTATCTTCTGCTGCGTCAAAGGAATTATCTGAACTCTTATACCATGCATATCCTGTTGCATTAGTTGCTTGCACATCGCTTATTGCCAATGCGTTACCTTTCATTACGGACGCTGTGGTAGCAAAGGTATTGAATGTAGGTGCAGTTAATACGGTAAGTGTTACTTCTTCTGAGATACGCTTACATCCGGCTTCGGCAATAACGCGGTATTGACCTGCATGCTCTGTAGTCACAGAAGAGATAGTATAGGTATCAGAAGAAGTAGCTCCGTTGATGTCCTCCCAAGTATTACCATCCTTTTTCTGCCATAGGAATTCAGCTCCGTTAGCATAGTTGGTGGCTGTGAAGGTGACATTTTCTGTACCTTCACAGACAGTAGCATTATCCACAGTAGCGATTACTTGTGGGTCGGTGCAATTAACATCCGAACATATCTCTATCGATAATTCTGTTAGGTAGAATGCATCCGTTGCACATACATAATATGTGCCTGCAGACAATTCAGCCGATGCTGTATTCAATTCATTCGTAGTACTAGGCTTAATATATGCATAAGTGGTTACGAGAGAACCAGTAGGACTGTTGGATATAAACACACTACGATCTGTACTAATGATATATCCAGCCATGAAGAGACTACCTACATACCCAGAAGGTATCTCAAACTGAATGTATCTGCTATCTGCTTTTGTTGTTCCTCCAACAAACTTCCATCCTTTCTTGTATGTTTTGTCATTATAGGTATAAGTACAAGGATTTGAACTAGTTGCCGTTCCTACATTTGCCCATGAAGCGCCAGTATTTGCCTCTGTTCCTGTGGCATCTACGGCAGGTATTGTTTGATCGTTAGAACTATCAAAGATAATCATATCATAACAACCTGCGCTTGGTGTCTTGACTACTAATTCATATACTTTCTCAGCAGTGCCGCAAGAGTTAGTGCCGTCGCCTTCTACTATTACCTTATAATAATAGGTACCTGCCTTGTCTGGGGTGAGCGCGAGCGTGGCATTTTCTTCGTCGTTGATGATTTGCGCGGTAGTGCCTTCTGCATCATTACATGTATACCATTGATAAGTTACTCCGCTGGATGCGCAAGAAGCGGTTAGTGTTACGCTATTGCCTGCAAAGATAGTGGATGCACTAGCTGTGATAGCAGGTGTAGCAGTTGCCGGGGTGACGGTGAGTGTCACTTCTTTGGTTGCTGTTGCACTGGCTTTTCCTTCAGCAGAGACTGTTGCTGTCACTACATATGTACCGCCTGCCGCCTCTGTGATATCATTCAATGTGAGGGTAGCGCTGTTTGAAAGAACGGTGTTATTACCCTTCTTGTTCCATTGGTATGCAATTGTTTCGCCGTCTTGTAAGGTTGCGGTGTTATTTGCTGTCCATGAAACATTGTTGCCTGGGCACACTTTTGGGTTCTCTAAATCAGATAGTACAGGTGTGGTGCAAGAAGGGAGAGAAGTAATATCTATTACTATTATTCCATAAAAATCGCCGCTACCGCTAATACTTATATCTCCTGTGAAACTACCATTTTTAACAAACTCATGAGCAAAGAAAGTATTTTTATTCGAAGATGATGTATATTCGACTCCTCCAATAGTAAGTTTTCTCGAAGAACTTCCACACCAACCATAGAATCTAATGGATGTTGCAGTTTTACTTCCTAATTTAAGCGTATAGGTAGTAGCGTCCTTAAACTTCATTCCTTGTATATAACGATTAGCCGTAGAGGAAGAACCCCAATTAGACGATTTGCTTAATTCTTCGTGTGTTAAATTGTTTGAGTTATAGTATATACCTGCTGCTGACGGTGTAGAAGATATCGACAATGCTGTTGAATTCTCCACAACTCCACCAGTAACTGTGAAGAACTGAATCATACCATTGGTTATTCCCTTTACTAAAGCTCCATTTTGGATTGCCACTTGACCATAATAGTATTTCTCTTCTCCTGTGCCTGGATTTGGTTCAACGCTTGCGGCGGTAACGGTGAAATCATTAGAGTTTTGTGTAATTTCGTTTCCACATGCATCAGTTGCGGAAGCAACCAGATGCGTAGTTCCCGCAGCCACATAATGCAGTTTACCGTCAACGATAGTAGCTATTGAAGGATCAGCAGATGTAACTGTAACAGCTGAGCCATCAGAGCAAGAAACGGCGTATGCGAAATCTGCGCTACCCACTTGTCCATTCGCTGGTTGCGTATTCCAAGTGATTGTTGCCGCAGGAGCAGTGCTACAATCAACAGAACATAAGTCGCCCACAATCGTTATAGGACTCTTGATGCGGAAAGATTGATAATTACCTCCTTTCTTAACTGCATTGAGTCGTAAGGTGACTGTTCCGCTCAAGGATGCATTATTAGGTATCGTATACGCGATATCTGCATTGGCTCCGTCAGCATTATTAGGATAGACCTCACCTTCAATGGTGGTTGTAGCATCTGACAATGTACCAACAAATTGATAGTAATGGGTGTCTCCACTTCCGCCGACACCATAGCACATCAGATTGGTGTTGATAGCAGTTGGTTTGAATACATATCCACTTGGTACATCGAAGGTGAATGTGACGCCATCGCTGACATTATCATTTGTCGCAGAAGCTCCATAACGCTCTGAATAATCTGCAAATGATGAATTTGGGTCACCGGTATTAGATTCAGCTGCACCTATTGCTGTCGCACCAGTTAAACTGGTTATCGTTCCAGAAGGAGAAACCGATTGCGAAGCTGTTTTGTTGTTATGTGTTACTAAATTATAAGTAATGGTAGTTTCTGTACATTCCTCTGGCTCTGGGTCTGGTGTGACAGGAGTGTTCTCTGTCCATTGCGCATATAGGGTGATGTTAGCAGAGAGTGTAGCACCGGCTATAGCAGCAGTAGTCAATTCTGAATCGGTATACCATCCGCCAAATTCGTAACCCGTTTTGGTTGGGATTGGTAATGGGTTTGGTAATGCTGTTTGTTCTGTTGCATTGCTTGGGCATCCACTCGTTGCACCATTACATTCGTAGGTTACGGTATAAGTAGAAGGAGTAGAAGGAGCAGGGGTGTAACAGATTGTACTAATAACCATTGCGTTTGATAATTCAACCCAAATATAAGTATTGGCTGGTATTGCCTCGCTAAAGTTAATCTTAAACTCTTGACATCCCTTTGTTGGACCTATTTTTGTATCGCCTACTAATGCTGCATTAGAATATGAATCTTTGTCTGCTGTTGTGCTCGTTTTTACAGATTTTATTGTTCTCTCGGATGAACTATATCCAGAGAAATGGATTGAAGTAATTGGAACATTGACTTTCACCAAAAACCTTTGATTTTCAAACGCATACACTTTCGAACCACTACAATCTGTTTTCCCCGTACCCCAACGACTTGTTGAATTTAGACGACCATCACTATCTGTCGCATACATAGCGAAGTCACCTTTCGTATAGCTACTTACACTTGAACTTCCTTCAAAAGTAACACAGACCTCATCACTTGGTTCGGGTTCTACAGCATTTGCTGTCCATTGCGCATACAAGGTGATATCTGCAGAAGGAGCATAAGAATCACCTGCTACGCCCACTAAGGTGCCACCTGTAGCGGCTGTGTACCAACCATTGAAAGTATAACCATCACGGGTTGGGGTTGGCAATGCAACTGAGGATGCATTCTCGCTGGTTGTAGAGCAAGAACCACCATTCGCATCATAAGTAACCGTATAAGTTGGTATTACAACTTCCGTCTTAAAGGTATAACATATTTGTGAAACCTTAGGTGTTGTACCACTCTTGATGATTTGAATGGTAGAGGCATTCGTACCAGCAGGAATAGCAATTGTGTATGTTTTCTCTGCTTTGGTGCTTGACGCTAATGTTTGTTGCGAACCTCCATTGATTTTATAGTAATTATTCTTACCATCACTTCCGCATGTGGCTGTGAAAGTAAAGGTCTCGAAATAGCGACCTGCAGGAGCAGTAAACAACATATTACTACCTACAGAAAGACCATTTGCATCCGCTGTGCAGTTATCACCCAACGCAACTTGCGTGCCATCCGCTAAAGTGGTGCTACTACCCAAAGTGGTACTATTCACTACGAAGCAACCCTCTCCTAATTCTTGCCATTGTGCAGTAAAGGTGGTGTTTGTAGCAGTCACCGTGTACGCATCGCCTGCTTTATACACATTATCATCTCCATCACAGAGCCATCCAACAAAGATACTATTCGCCTTAGAAGCAGGCGCTGCCAAAACAATGGTTGTTCCCTCTGTCACTGCTTCTTGTGTTGGCGTTGCACTATCCGCACCATCGGTATCGTAAGTAATGGTATAGGTAGCCGCATTAACTACTATAGCGCCCGATAGTGCTGTGGTGTAAACAACAGGGCAACCCGTCTCTGTTACTACGCAATAGTAATACCATGTATCGTGTGCCTCAGCGGTAGAAGGAGTATAAGTACTTTCCGTTGCACCATCAATCAGTTCGCCATGGGCTATATCCGAAGTTGTTTTATACCATTGATAAGTGAGTGCTCCGCCATTGCTTGCCGTCACACCAGTGATAGACATACTTGCTGCGGATGCATTTTGCATGTATGTATTACCTGGAGCGGTAAAGGTAGAGCCCGTACCATTAGCACCACTACATGCAGCTATTGTGACCTCAACTTGCTTATTGAGGATGTTATAACCTGTAGCAGACTCCCAAATACCTGTATTCGCAAAACGCACTGCGTACTTAGGATTATTTGCAATAGACGCAGATGCATCTGGCAAATAGAGATATAAATCATAGGTGCCAGCAGCCATTGTAGCAGGAAGAGTGATATACTCATTGATGGCAGTAGTAGCATTATTTGGTGCCCAAGTGCGTGGGTCTGAAGATAATGGTATAGAATATGTATTCGTACTATTCTTCAATACTATGTAAGCATAGCGCTCATTGTATAAAGGTGCATAACCCACATTCTTGATATTGAGTTGCACATTCATTGGGGTGCCTGCCGTTGCCTCGTTAGGTAAGGTTGCGCTTTCTAATTCAAAGCGATAGCCTAACTGTTTGGACATGCGAGCATATGAACCCTCTGCTTTCCACTGATTAGTGACATATTGACTATAACTATGATTCAAATAGCTATAGTGCAATTGTGCCATTTCTTTTTCTGCAATTGAGCCTTTACACCAAGTATCATAAGTAGATGACTCTCCATCATCTAAGTTGGTCTCACCACCAATTGGCACATACAAACACTCTTGTGCGATATATTTCATATCCTCGGTACGGTCCTCATATGTACCCTGGTTCTTCTCACCATTCAAGAATGCGTCATTATGGTGACCCAGACGCGCTTGATCTGAACCATGATAAGCTACTGCAGAAGTGAGTGGATTATTATTGCCCAAGTATTTTTTCTTAAACAATGGTGTACGCAATTGCACATAGCGATTAGCAGGAACTGCATCTAATAATTGGTCAATCAAGTTCTGTCTAACCGACCACTCTACTTCATCTCCTGTGCCGAGTGACGAATAATACCATTCACCCCACACACCCAAGAAGCCTGCTTGCACCACATAGATAACATCAGCGTTCGCTTGCAAATAAGGTTTAAGTTGTGCTAAGTGCGTCTCCCAAGTAGCAGGCGAAGCGTCTTCGAAATCATTATAATCCTCATCACCATCTTCATCGGTATCCTTATCGTATGCAAAACGCAAGATACACTTCATGCCGTTGGTACGGATTTTCTGCATATCATTATTGAACATCGTGATGAAGCCATTAGGTAATTGTTTATTCTGGCGCAGTTCGTCTGTATCTAAATAATAGATACGCAAGAGAAGTGAACGGTTTGCTGCTCGTGCATCATCAAAATAGCTATCCCAAAGGTTATCATCATAGTCACCCGTTGAAGCATGAGACCACTCTGCATGCTCATAGAATCCACGCTCTGGGTTCGGGAAGTCGGTCTCGTCAATTGGATATGCCGCACCACCTGTGGCACTAACAGTCAATGTATAAGTTACGGTAGCTGCGCAATAATCATCCTGAGCCGCCGCAGAAGCTGTGATGATAGTAGAACCAGAGCCCTTAATCGTCACTTCGCCATTTGAAGCTATCGTAGCCACTTTGGTATTGCTACTGCTATATGCCACAGCCAAACCATGTGGATTGGTCAAGGTATTTGTGAATGACGCATCTTGATCTGTCTTCGCAATAGAAGTGGTAGAATAAGCCAATTCAGGGTTAGAGCATGACGAACCACCACAATTAGAGACTGTAATAGACTTGAGGAAACTATTGTTAGAACGATGTATCTGGAATGTTGATGTACCTTCTAGGCCATCACCTGCTGTCACTATATACGAAGCAGAGAAATCGCCTACTCCATCTTGAGTGTATGTTCCTACCACATCGCCAGTACCATCTGCCAACTTCAATCCTCGTTCACCCGTAGTACCATTGTACATATTGAGTGTAATAACAGTACCTACTTGCATCTCTGTCAGCAATGTAACGCTTACTTTAGAAGAACCGCTAGACTTAAATGCCAATCCATTGGATGAGTACTCTATGGTACCATCAATCATTGTCATCGTACCGCCTACACCTGCTCCTAAGATTACATCACCAGCAGCAGGAGCTGTTCCAGAGGTAGCCAATATAAACTCATAGCAGTTATTACTCTCTTCCCACTTTGCATAAAGAGTCTTCGCCGAAGTAACAGGAGTATTGAAATTATATTCACTGGTGCATGCTTGATCGCTGTACCAGCCCACAAAGACATATCCTGCACTCACTGGCGTTGATGGCGCAGAAGCCTTAGCACCGCTCACTACCTCTTGCGTGAAAGAGTCACCATGACCATTCAAATTAAAGGTTACCGTCAAGGCTTGCACCCATTTAGCATAAAGAGTAGTATTTGCAGTAATAGGCGTTGAGAAATCAAATGCAGAGGTACATGCTTGGTTTGTGTACCAACCATCAAACACAAATCCGGTAGTAGTAGGATTGGCTGGAGCAGCGATTGTACGATTCTCATATACATCTTGTGTGAAGTTAGTGCCCTTACCATTCAGATTGAAGGTAACTACAAATTTATTCAAAGTAGCACCGCAAGTTTGAATCGTTCCGTCTGTTTCGACAATCAAAGTAGCTCCCGCACCGCAGTCAGGGTCTGTGACATTCGCAACCGCATCCGAAGCAGACTCTATAAAATAGCGATAACTGGGCTTATTAACCGTACCCTGATCAGAAGGCAAATTACCTACGCTATTAACAAACTTACATGCGTTTGTACCTCCATAAGACTTAAATATCTTATCTTTTGAATTGGCTTTTCCCGCAAAAGTACAGCCCTCGAAATAGCATTTCGCATTCTCAGGGCCCACATAATAATTGGCTACATCGGAATTCCAATAGCAATTAAAGAAATGAATCTCGCAGTTACGACAACGAACCATACGCTCTTTACAACCATTATCCCACCAGTTATGCGCATAAGTCACATTATATGTACCATCGGCTGGTTTATCATCTTCACTCGAACCTAATAAATTGGTATAACGGTGGTCTGCCGCGCCACCTGAACCACCAGACTTAGCTGGCTTCAAATAGCGGAAACGACACCAAGTAACGGTAATATTATCCGCGTTAGACTTAATATCAAAGTTACCATCACAACCATCTTGGAAATCACAGTGGTCCACCCACGCATTCGTAGCGTCCTCAAATTGCAATAGATCCTTACCATTGCAGTCATATGCACCAGGACCTATAAATGTAACATTACGAATGATAATATTACTTCCCCGCATATTAAGAATACCTGATTGCTCTTTGCTCTGGCCATTGGAGATAAGACATCTACCAGGCAAAGCCAATAGCGTAATATTACTTCCCCTAGAGGTGAACTGAGTAGAAACTGTGATATTGGCTGTAATAATCACCACTCGGTTAGATTTGCTTCCACTGAGTGCATCAATAAGTTCCTGCTCGGTATCCACCGAGATAGGCGTAGCATTACCGCCACCTGTAGCATTACTACCATAGCCAAAGAGATCATACATGCCTTGCGCAGAAAGAGAAGCAAAGCCCATCAAAGACATTAAGACTACGAGAAAAAGTTTTTTCATTGCGATTGAGTATTATATTTCCGGTTAATAACGCTTATATATATGCGCATGTTTAATTCTGGGCGCAAAGTTACTACTTTTCGCGCATACACATGTGCAAAAATTGTTGTTTTTTGTGTATTTCTTATCATTTTCACACCCATTCGGATGTTTTTTGCTGCCGGGCACAAAAAAAAATACGCAAAAAATCATTTTTATTTGCATATTTCAAAAAATAGCAGTACCTTTGCAGCCGATTTCCGTAAAAATCGATGGCCGCGGTGGTGGAATCGGTAGACACGAAGGACTTAAAATCCTTTGGCCAGTGATGGCTGTGCGGGTTCAAGTCCCGCCCGCGGTACCAATCAAGGAAAAAGAAAGATGCTATCCAATCGGGTAGCATCTTTTATTTTTCATCTTCTATTATTCCTCTTTTATTATTCCTTTATCATTCTAAAAATATCGTCGTATTTGCAATAATTGATGGGTATATTGGCCATTTGGATGCTCTTTGTTGGCCTGCTCTACCGAGAAGATACCCGTATTGTCTATTTTTTCCACTTTCACTCTTCCCGAGCAATGCACCACTCTCTCAGCATCCAACAAGATTCCCACATGCGTTATTTTCTCCTCTTGCTGCTTATCATTATAATGAGCGAAGAAGACCAAATCCCCTGCTTTTGCTTTTTGGAGTGTACTAATCTTGCGCCCTTGCGTAGCTTGTTCGCTGGCGTTACGAAGGATTTTCTTGCCGAATAAACTTAGTATGGTCTGTGTGAAACCAGAGCAATCCATTCCAAGCGCATTCTTACCTCCCCACAAATAAGGGACATTAAGAAAAAAGCGAATGGTTTGTATTAGGTTTTGGTCATTCATGAGCATTGGTTGCTGAATAACCATGCTTGGGTCTATACGAAAACTAACTCCCAAGATTTGGAATTGTCCATTTTGGTATTTTGTGAGGCGTGTGCCTGCTGTGAGCGGTATTGTTTGTGAATTATTGGCACTCACAGCATAAGCAATTGGATAGAGCACATAAGCGGCTTTCGAATAGTCTGCCACATAAGAAGCGTATTCTTCTTTTGCCATTGGAGTGATCATCTTGCTATCCACCCATCCTTCTTGCCCATCCAAATCCAATTTAACACGATTCCATCGGGGAGTTTGCTCTATTATTGTGCATGTATCTCCAAAGAGTATTTGAGTGCTTTGTTCAGCACTCTCTTTAGGTTCGACACGCACAGGTATTACACTATGTAAACTAATTGCTTTCACAATTACGATGCATATTTTATTAGAAAAAAATGTATTACCACACCTCTTTGGGTGCTTCGCCATCTTTTTTAGGATAGTCGATGGAATAATGAAGTCCTCTACTCTCTTTGCGCTCTAATGCTTGTCGCGTGATGAGGTATCCCACATTGATCATATTACGCAGTTCACATATATCTTTTGTTGCTTTCACACGACGGAAAAGGTCTTCTGTCTCCTCGTACAAAAGATCTAATCGTTCCCACGCACGACGGAGACGCAAATCACTTCGCACGATGCCCACATAGGTGGACATTACTTGTCCTACCTCCTTAATATCTTGGTCAATAAGTACGCGTTCTTCATTACTGAGTGTTCCCTCATCATTCCATTCCGGTATTTGTTCGTTGAAATCGTACTCTTCTATCACACTAAGGCTATGTTTGGCCGCAGCATCCGCATATACAACTGCTTCGATGAGCGAGTTGGATGCCAATCGATTTCCGCCATGTAAACCAGTACATGCGCATTCCCCTACTGCGTACAAGCGCTGGATAGTGGATTGGCCATCCAGGTTCACTTTTATTCCTCCGCACATATAGTGCGCACACGGTGCGACTGGTATATATTCCTTTGTGATATCAATACCGATAGATAAGCATTTGGCATATATATTAGGGAAATGGTGTTTTGTTTCTTCAGGGTCTTTATGCGTCACATCAAGACATACATGATCGATAGCATGTATCTTCATCTCATTATCTATTGCGCGCGCAACGATATCGCGTGGTGCGAGTGAGAGGCGAGGGTCGTATTTCTGCATAAACTCTTCTCCATTTGGCAAGCGGAGTATGCCTCCATACCCACGCATAGCTTCCGTGATAAGATAAGCAGGATGTGTCTCTTTGGGATTATACAGACTGGTAGGATGGAATTGGACAAATTCCATATCTTTGACAAGACCTTTTGCACGATAGACCATCGCTATGCCATCTCCTGTTGCTATCTCCGGATTGGTAGTAGTAGCATAGACGGCTCCCGTACCACCTGTTGCCATTAAGGTAATACGGCTGAGATATGTATCAATTTTCTGTGTATCGGGATTGAGTATATACGCTCCGTAGCATTTTATATCGGGTGTTCTGCGCGTGACATGCACGCCTAAGTGGTGTTGTGTAATCACTTCAACTGCAAAATGATTTTCAAGCACTTCTATATAGGGGTTGTTTCTCACCGCTTGTATTAACCCTCGTTGTATCTCCGCTCCTGTATCATCTGCATGGTGTAGGATACGAAACTCAGAGTGTCCTCCTTCGCGGTGAAGATCGAAGGATCCATCATTTTGTTTATCAAAGTTGACTCCCCAATTGACTAATTCTTCTATGCCTCTTGGTGCATTGCGCACTACTTGCTCTACTGCCATTGGATCGCTCAACCAATCTCCAGCCACCATAGTATCGTGGATGTGTTTTTCAAAATCATCCACAGCCAGATTGGTCACAGAGGCTATTCCTCCTTGTGCTTTAGTAGTATTCGCCTCATCGAGTGTTGTCTTGCAGCAGAGTGCTATTTTGTACTTTTCTGTTCGTGCCACTTTGAGTGCAAAACTCAATCCTGCCACACCACCACCGATTATTAAAAAGTCGTATTTTTTCGTCATAATATTTAATATTTATCTTGGTTTGCACAATGCAAATACGCTAAATCGTGCTCCTCTAAAGCGGCGCATTGCCTTGATGCAAGACTTTATTGTTTCTCCTGTTGTGATCAAATCATCTACCACCAATATATGTTTATGATACATTTGTTCCGGATGATTTACCTCAAAAGCGTCTGCCACATTGGTTTTTCGTCCTTCCTTATCTTGCAGTGCTTGTTTGGGTGTATTTTTAACGCGTTTCACATGGGTAGTATCCACTGGTATACCTGTTATCTCTCCTATTGCTCGTGCTATGTATTCAGACTGATTATATCCTCTACTTCGCATGCGTTTTTTATGCAATGGCACAGGTATTATTTGGTCGATTTCATCGAAGAAATCCGTACAAATAAATTCTCTTGCAGCCTCCTGTGCCAATTGATATCCAATCATGGGTTGGTCCGCATATTTCATTTGGTGCATTACGATTCTTATAGGGTGATTTTTCTCGTAATACAAGAATGCTGCTCCTCGTTCAAAACGCGGTGTTTTTCTAAATATTTCTTCCACGCTATTTGCGCGCAAGACGGCATGTTCTGTGCGTGGTAATTTGCTCATACAATCTGCACAAAACAATTTCTCATTACGCTCATCCAAGAATTCTTCAGAAGATCCTATATAACTGCCGCACATTGGACAAACGCGTGGATAGAAAATAGATGCGCAAGCGGCATAAAGTCGTCTTGCGCATCGTACTATTTTATTATAGTGTGACACCTGTTTTGAATATGGCTATTTCACGATAACCATTCTTTTCATTATTTGTCTTGGTGCCGTTTGCAACCGCGATTACATAATCCGCAAATCGCTTTGCCACTTCCTCCATTGGTTCTCCTTCTGCTATTACTCCTGCATTAAAATCTATCCATTGTGGTTTATTTTTATAGAGTGCAGAATTAGTAGAGATTTTCATAGTGGGAACAAATGTGCCGAATGGTGTACCTCTACCTGTTGTAAAGAGCACCACATGGCATCCAGCCGCAGCGAGTGCAGTAGAAGCAACGAGGTCGTTACCTGGAGCAGAAAGCAGATTAAGTCCTTTTACTTGCAGTCTTTCTCCATATGGGAGCACACCGCGTACTAAGGACTTACCACATTTCTGTGTACATCCAAGGGCTTTATCCTCGAGTGTAGAAATTCCACCCGCCTTATTACCTGGACTTGGATTTTCTCCTACTGGTTCACCATGACGCAAGAAATAATCCTTGAAGTCATTGATAAGGCTTACTGTTTGATCAAACAACTCACGCGTAGCGCAGCGGTCCATTAGTATGGTTTCGGCTCCAAACATCTCTGGCACTTCAGTTAGGATAGTCGTTCCGCCTTGTGCTACAAGATAATCGCTAAGTACGCCCAATAATGGATTGGCTGTAATGCCACTAAAGCCATCAGAACCGCCACATTTGAGTCCTATACGCAGTTCGCTAAGCGGACATGGCACGCGTTTATCGTGCTGCATTTTGGTGTATAGTTCGCGGAGAATAGGCATACAATATTCCACTTCATCTCCTTGTATATGCTGACTAACGACGAACTTAACACGATCGCGATCATAATCGCCACAGAATTGCTCAAACACATCGGGTTGGTTATTCTCACATCCTAATCCCACCACTAAGATTGCACCAGCATTAGGGTGATGAACCATATCGCGGAGAATTTTCTTGGTATTCTCGTGGTCATCACCTAACTGTGAACAACCATAGTTATGAGGGAAAGCGAATATCTTATCCGAGCCTGTCTCTTGGCGCAAGCGTTCTGCACATTTCTGCACGATGCCATTAACACAACCAACGGTAGGGATAATCCATACCTCATTACGGATACCCACTTGTCCATCTTTGCGACGATAACCCATGAATGTGCGGTTCTCATCAGGAATATTGAGTATTACTTCTTGTGGATGGTACTCATAAGAAAGCAATCCCTCCAAGTTGGTTTTAATATTATGCTCATTCATCCAACTTCCTGCTTTCTTTGCCTCTTTGGCATGACCGATAGGGAATCCGTATTTGATCACATTTTCTCCTTCTTGCAGGTCTGTGATGGCTATTTTATGTCCAGCAGGCACATCTTCGAGCAATGTTATCTGCTTGCCGTCCACTTCTATTATTTCTCCTGCTTTTTGTGGCTGTATTGCTACAACCACATTATCTGCAGGATTGATTTTTAATATTGTTGTCATATAATGTTGCCGATAGGGTCATTATTACAAAATGCTCTTTACTGTCTCAAGCATACCTTTTGCTTGGATGTCATTGAGGAATCCCTCTACCATTGCTGTAAGTCCTGGTATTTCATTGAGGTTCTGCTTGCTCTCTTTCCAAATAATATCTGTTGCTCCGAGCACTCCTTCTGCCACCTTGTGTGTATCATTGGTAGCCCATAATTGCGCGAGCAAGTCCATAATTTCTTGTGCATCATTTGGTTGGATTGGTGCTCCATCCTCGCGTACTCCACCTTTGTAGTATGTGATAATAGCAGCCAAACCGAGTACTAATCCCTTAGGCAACTCTCCTTTGCGCTCGAGGTAGACTTTAAGTCCTGGCAGGTCGCGTGTTTCGAATTTAGGGAATGAGTTAAGCATGATGCTTGTTACAGCATGATCTACATAAGGATTATTGAAACGCTCTAACACGCTCTCGCCGTATGCTTTGAGTTCATCTTTTGGAAGATTGAGTGTCTCGAGCAGTTCCTCAAACATCACCTTATTAATATATTTACCGAGCACTTCGTGGTTGCAAGCATCGCGAACAATATTTACGCCACTAAGGTATGTAACAGGGCTGAGCACAGTGTGAGGGCCATTAAGCAATGTTACTTTGCGCTCGTGGTATGGTTTCTCACTCTCTGCGATGAGCACATTGAGTCCGGCTTGGTTAGCTGGGAACTCAGCCTCTAACTCTTCGATAGACATATTCTCTGGTTTCTCAATTACCCAGAGGTGGAATATTTCTGCTTGTACTACGAGATTATCATTGTATCCTACTTTCTCTTGGATAGCTGCGATGTCCTTTCGTGGGAATCCAGGAACGATGCGATCCACGAGAGTAGCACATACATAGTTATATTTCTCAAACCACTCTTTGAATCCCTCGTAGTCAGCGCCGAGATCTTCTTTCCACAATTCAATATATTGACGGATGCAAGCCTTTAAGTGATGTCCATTGAGGAAGATCAACTCGCAAGGCATTAAGATAAGACCTTTCTTTGGATCTCCATTAAAAGTTTTATAACGACGATAGAGCAACTGTACCAATTTACCCGGATAGGAGGCTGCTGGTGCGTCTGTGAATTTGCAAGCAGGATCAAAGGTGATGCCTGCCTCTGTGGTATTAGATATAACAAAACGAATTTCTGGCTGCTCTGCCAACGCCATAAAAGCTGCGTTTTGGCTGTAAGGATTGAGTGCGCGAGAGATTACATCAATGCGCTCTAAGGTATTCACTGCTTCACCTTTGAGACGACCTTGTAGATTCACATGATACAAGCAATCCTGACCATTGAGCCATTCTACCATACCTCTCTCAATAGGTTGTACAACCACAACAGACCCATTAAAATTGGTCTTTGCGTCCATGTTCCATACGATCCAATCTACGAAAGCGCGAAGGAAGTTTCCTTCACCAAACTGAATAATTTTCTCTGGCATTACGCTCTTTGGCGCTGTCAGTTTGTTGAGTGCTTTTTTCATAACCTTAAATATATTTAGTGTAAATAATTGCTTTCTCACACATTTTCAGTCTGCAAAGATAGTATTTTTTTTTCAATCTTGCAATATGTATTTATCATTTTTTGCATAAAAACGCGAATATTTGCACATTTCAAGTTTTTTTTGTACCTTTGCACACTCTTTCCGCTAATTTTTACTCAAAGTAGATAAGCGGGATATATTATTTTTAAATCAAATACGATCAAAATGTCTTTACAATGTGGTATCGTAGGATTGCCTAATGTAGGCAAATCTACACTCTTTAATTGCTTGAGCAACGCCAAGGCGCAGTCCGCCAATTTTCCATTTTGCACTATAGAACCCAATGTGGGTGTTATTACCGTTCCTGATGAGCGTCTCATCAAGTTGGGTGAGTTATGCAATCCCGAGCGTGGCGTTATCCCTACTACGGTAGAGATTGTAGATATTGCGGGTTTGGTTAAGGGTGCAAGTAAGGGTGATGGTTTAGGGAATAAGTTCTTAGCCAATATACGCGAGACAGATGCTATTATTCATGTGCTTCGTTGTTTTGACGACCCGAATGTGATTCATGTGGACGGTTCGGTTGACCCTTTGCGTGACAAGGAGATCATTGACACAGAGTTACAATTAAAGGATTTAGAAACTGTAGAGAGTCGTATTCAAAAGTGCGAGAAAGCAGCCAAGGCTGGTGGCGACAAGCAAGCCAAGTTAGCATTAGAAGTTCTTCTGCGTTATAGAGAAGCGCTCTCACAGGGGTTGAATGCCCGCACGGTTGAATTAGTTAACAAAGACGAGGAGGCGTGTGCGAAGGACTTTTTCTTACTCACCAATAAGCCTGTGATGTATGTGTGCAATGTGGACGAGACTGCTGCTGTAAGTGGTAATGCGTATGTAGAACAAGTACGCGAAGCGGTGAAGAATGAGAATGCGCAAGTGATTGTAGTGGCTGCGAAAATTGAGAGTGAGATTGCCGAGTTAGAGACCTACGAAGAGCGTCAAATGTTCCTCGAAGAGATTGGTTTGCAAGAGTCTGGCGTCAATCGTCTCATCAAAGCTGCGTATGCGCTATTAGAACTCCGCACATTCCTTACTGCAGGTAGCGATGAGGTGCGTGCCTGGACTTTCAAAGCAGGTTACAAGGCACCACAATGTGCTGGTGTCATCCACTCTGATTTTGAGAAAGGATTCATTCGTGCAGAGGTTATTAAATACGAAGATTTCATAGCCTTGGGCGGTGAGTCACAATGCCGTGCAGCTGGCAAATTATCCACAGAAGGGAAAGAATACCTTGTACAAGACGGAGATATTATGCATTTCCTCTTTAATGTGTAGAGTTGAAAGTCAAGAGTCAAGAGTCAAGAATAAGGATTAGGTTATGACAGAGCACATTTTATCTCTCACTCCTTGGATGGGTGTGGTACTAATTATCATTGGTTGTATAGCGCTTATTAAGGGTGCTGACTGGTTGGTAGAGGGAGCTTCGTCAATTGCCAAGCGCTTCGGTATCAGCGATTTGGTTATTGGATTGACAGTTGTAGCATTAGGTACTTCGATGCCCGAGTTTGTGGTGAATATGGTTTCCGTAGCTAATGGCGCCACCGAACTTGCCATTACCAATGTGTTAGGTTCAAACATCATCAATATATTCATCATTCTGGGCTTGTCTGCTATTGTGTATCCTATTGCGTCGAAAAAGCGTTCTCGCCAGTTTGACATTCCTTTTTCCATCTTAGCCGCCATTCTAGTACTTGTTGCCGTCCTTATTAATGGCGATGGTATACATCGTAGGGATGGTATAATAATGCTCTGCTTCTTCCTCTATTTCCTATATAATGCTTTCAAGAGTACCAAAAATCCTAATATAGTTCAAGAAGAGACAATAGTGGCACAACCACAACCCGTATGGAAAGCGCTCTTGGCTATTATAGGCGGCTTATTAGGTTTGATTATCGGCGGAGAACTCATTGTGAAAAGTGCTGTGGATATTGCCACTCGTTTGGGTGTATCGGAGGCTATTATTGGCTTGACAGTTGTGGCATTAGGTACTTCATTACCAGAGTTGGCCACTTCTGTTATTGCAGCAATGAAGAAGAACGCGGATATCGCGTTGGGTAATGTGATTGGAAGTAATATATTTAATATCTTCTTTATTTTAGGAACGAGTGCTACCATCAAACCATTACCTGCTTATCAGGGTTTGGTTCTTGACGCTTGCATGGCGGCATTAGGTAGCGTGTTAGTGTTGATTTTCATCTTCACAAACAAGGAACGAAAAATATCCCGTTGGGGTGGTGCTATATTAGTCATGTGCTATGCAACCTATCTGACTTATCGTATTCTAACTCTTTAAGCATTGTGTTATCTAAACCGCGGTTTTATTAAAATCGCGGTTTTTTTTGTATAAATATCAGCAAAACTGATAAGAGGGCATATAAAAAAGCAGTACCTTTGCACCGTAAAACAACCAAAAACTTTCAAAACAATGAAAACTATCTATGAATGTTCACGCAGTAAGGCTATGAATTACCTTACCATCGCAGGATTTGTTATTATTATCGCATGTATCGCTTACACCTTGTACATGACGATTAATCAATACATGCCTGTTTGGGAAGGTGTGCTTGTAATCCTCATTCTTGTAGGTGCGCTCTTTGCGCCTTTCCTCTCTTATCCCCAGTATATTATCGTAACAGATGATGGTATTGGTATTCACACGCTCGCGCACACGCGCTTAATTCCTTATTCTAATATAGAAACGATTGAGCGTTTAGACAAAACATTTATGTCTATGAGTACTATCCGTCTCTTTGGTATCAGCGGTATGTTAGGTAATATCGGTTGGTTTAAAAATAGCCAGATTGGTATTTTCCGCGCATATATAACTGATACAGAGAAAGCTTTTCTCATTCGTCTCAAAGAGGGCAAGCCCATTGTTATCAGCGTGAGCGAACCTGACGAATTCATGCCTTTTTATCTCAAAGGCGGTAATCATGTGTATTCTGCAAAAAGTAGGGAGTAGTATGGACCTTTTATATCGTTTTTCAACGGCGCTCTTACAAGCGCGTCAGCGCAAGGATGCCACGCAAGAACAAGTAGCGTGGGCAATTGGCGTATCACACGCCACATATAACGCATGGGAATGTGGACACCGTTTATGTCCGTACAAACATATTATTGCGCTCATTGATTATTTTGACGACGAGTTATTCACTCGTTGCATGCTGCGTATCCTACTCACCCTTCAGCACAATATGGCTAACCACAAGAAGAAGTCCAAAGCCGAATTGACTTCGTATTACTTAAAAATCATTGGATTATTAGCCGACGAATGTGCTGCATGGTTGAGAGAACAAGAAGATCTCTCAGATATGCGTTAGGTATAAATAAAGTAGCCCGCTATTCCTGCAACGACGATGAGTACGATTGGATGACTCAAGAAAGAAGTGAGTTGGTTGTTTTTGGACATTAGTGAGCAGAGAGCAACGAATGCAAAGATTATCCAACTGATTGAATCGATGAATGTAGTGGGCCGCATGAGTAATAGCGCCGCAGCAGCGATGAGGCCTATTACTGTGAAACGCAGCATGCGTAGTGTCTGCGTCCAATAAGGATTATTCTGAAAACGCGTATTGAGCCATAGATAAAGCCGGCAAATAGAGAGCATGATGATTAAACTAGGCAGGACGACCGCAAAAGTGGCGAGTATGCTGCCCCATATTGTACCTGTAGCTGTATATCCTACATAAGTGGCACAATTTATTCCAATTGGTCCTGGTGTTACTTGACTGACGGCCACTATATCCACAAATTCCTGATTAGTCATCCACGCATGTGTTTCCACCTCAATCTGTATTAGACTGAGAATAGCCAATCCTCCCCCGAACCCAAAGAGTCCGATTTTGAAGAAACTCAAGAATAACTGTAGATAGAGCATTGGGGAATTTGAATTTTAGATTTTAGAATTTAGATTGCAGATTTTAGATTTAATCCGCAGCACGATTAGGGTTAGGATAATAGTAGCGAGTATCACCCAAACAGGATTTACGCCCACAAGCCATATTAATAGCGCTGCCACAAGTGATACTAGTAGGAGCCAAGCATTATTTATTGTTTGTGGCTCGCTATTTTTCGCTGCTTTCTTGCTTACGATTTCCCTCTTTGCCATTCCCACCAAAGGTGCTACTATGAGTGCTACTACGGCAGGTCGTATACCTTTGAAGACAGCCTCGACTGCAGGATAATTCTTCCACTCGCTAAAAATCATTGCGATAGTTAGAATGATGACGAATGACGGCAGTACGGCTCCCAGTACAGCTCCTAATACTCCCTTCCAGCCGCCACATCGCCAACCGATAAAGATGGCTGAGTTGACTGCTATAAGCCCCGGCGCTGCTTGTGCGAGTGCAATCATATTAACAAACTCTTCTTCACTTATCCAATGCTTTCGCTCCACTATTTCGCGTTGGATGAGTGGCAACATAGCATATCCTCCACCGAGTGTGAATGTGCCTATTTTGAGATATGTTAGGAATAGTTGTAGGAACACTTATTTGTCGTTCAACTGTTGTTTTACGAACTTAGCAAGCATATTGATGGCCGCGTTGTTGTGTCCTCCTTGCGGCACAATGAGATCTGCGTATCTTTTGCACGGTTCTATAAACTGCTCATGCATAGGTTTGAGTACTCGTTGGTAGCGTTCGATGACTGCTTCAGCAGTTCTACCGCGTTCGAGAACATCTCTTTTCATAACACGCGTGAGTCTATCATCTGCGTCTGCATCGACGAATATTTTGAGGTCCATCTGCTGCCGCATGGTTGGTTCGCTCAGAGCCATAATACCCTCGACGATAATCACCTCTTTGGGTTCTATATGTATCGTTTCTTCCTGACGCGTACAAGTGAGATAGGAATAGATTGGTTGTTCAACGGCTTGTCCTTGTTTGAGCATTTCAATATGCTTTGCAAGCAAAGGCCAATCAAAA
The DNA here is from genome assembly GCA_937891905.1 of uncultured Bacteroidales bacterium. GTDB lineage: Bacteria > Bacteroidota > Bacteroidia > Bacteroidales > Paludibacteraceae > Colicola. The sequence goes on from CALATT010000051.1 coordinate 32,656, forward strand.
GCATTGGGATGGTCAAAATTGATGTTTTGGCGTTCCTCTACAGGTACGCTACTACTGTCTTTGTAATAGGAGTCTTGTGGAATGACTACGACTTCGCCTTTAGGCAATCGTTCGATAAGTTTTTTGACTACCGTTGTTTTTCCCGAGCCGGTACCGCCCGCAATGCCGATAATAAACATGGTAAAAAAGTTATTTTATTTCGGGTGCAAAGGTAATAAAAATATTGCACATATGCAAGCGAAGAGTATTCATAGGCGAGATTTTATGCCATAAATTTGCATATTTAGGATTTTTTTCGAAAAAAGGGTGCTCTAGTTGTATTCAGCAACTATTGAGCACCCTTCTGGATTCCTAAAAAAACCGCGGTAATGAAGTAATTTCATCTATCCATTCTTGCGTTTTTCCAATTGTGTTTCTAACGCACTTATGCATGCGTCTATTCCTTCCTCAAAAGAATCAGATATTTTCTCTGCAAATAGTCCTCCAATACGGATTTTTGTTTCTTTGTTGAGATTTGTTTGTGGTTTTACAACAGACATTCGAATCTCTACTTTGTCATCCTCTTTAAGTTGTCTTGCAAAACGATTCATTTTCTTCTCGATAAAGTCTTCAAGTTTCTTAGCCATCTCGAAGTTTACAGCATTGATTGAAATTGTCATAATGGATTACATTTAAAGGTTAATACTGTGTTTTATTCATGATAAACATGTGTTGTTTTTCATTGCAAAGATAGCAAATTTATTCAGGCCACACAAATAAATATACAAAAATTATGCTAAAAGGGGTTTAAAATATGCAAAAAACAAAAAAAATAAAGAAAAATTATACTGCCTCTTGCGAGAGTCAAAAAAAATTTATACCTTTGCGCCATAATGTGTTTATCTTTTACTCACCCAAAATTTTAGTATTTATGAAAAAACTTTTCTCTTTTGTAGCAGTTGCCTTAATGAGCATTGCTATGTTTGCAGGTCCTAATGACTTGTTATGGGATTATTCAGCGGGGGCTCCTTCAAGCAATCCCGACAATGGATTGACTTATTCGAGCACTATTACCGATGGTCCTGGTAAGAACAATGGTTTGTATGGTATTAAGTTGAACAGTTCGGGTTACGCAGCTTTTACTAAGGCCGCAGTAGCTGGTACTTTGAAACTTGGTTTTGGCCCTCGTTCTGGCACTAAGGCAGCGAGTTTAGCCATTTACACTTGGTCAGGCGACACCCCTGCGAAAGAGACATTGATTGCTACAACAGCTGAGTTAACCGAGTATGGTTATGTACAGGTAGAGTTGACTGCAGAGCAAAATAATATTTACATTGCTCGTAGTGCATCTGTAGAAACAGCCCTTCAGGTTATTCAGTTTACAGAGTTTGTTCCTCGTACTTTCGTAGATTTTAAGCTTGAATTCCGCACAGATCCTATGACTGTTATCTTGCCTGAGGATGGCACTTTACCAGCGGGTGTATTGGTAGAAGGTACGAAGTACAATGGTGGTCAGCATGGTATTTACGGTGGCGCTATTACCGTTCCTGTAGATGGCCCAGTGAAGTTTACCATCGGTGCGTGCCAATACAGTGGTAGCGATATTACTGTAACAAAAGATGGTGCTGCGTTCACAACGATTAGCAACAATGCTTCTTGTGGCGAACAAGCTGGTAAATTCGCACAGAATGTGACTTACACTTACACAGGTGAGGCGGCTACATTGGTGTTCACTATGGCAGGTAACACTTATGTGCCTTATTTCTTTGCAGAGGCATGTGATATTACTCCTTGTGAGGTTATTTTCAAAGATCAGAATGGTACAGAGTTGGGTCGCGTAGAGACCTACGAAGGCGCTACTTTGGCAGAGATTCCTTATACCGAAGCAAATCTTCCTGCAGTAGCAGAGGGTTATAAGTTCCGCGGATGGTATTACACAAGTGGCAAGAAAGCTACTATTGGAGATGTGATTAATGGCAACACCACTATTCAAGCATTGGTTACTCCTATTGAGGTAGTTGAAACAGGCGCTATTTTCACTTACCCATTGAATGATGCAATGTTCTATCCTGAGAATCATGAGTCGATTGAGATTGCAGGTGGTTCATTCCACGATGGCACCCATGGTTGGTATTTCGGTGCTAATGGTACTATCAAGGTACAAGTAGCAGGTAATGCAGTCATCGTTGTTACGATGTGTACCTATTCAGAGACAGGCGCTTTGGTATTGACCGACGCCGCAGGTGTTGAATTGGGTCGCGACTCCGTATTCAAGAACGAGACTTCGGATGGAGCAACAGCCTCTTTCCGTTACACTGGTGAAGCCACTACTCTTACTTTGACCGTTACAGAAAAAGCATACATCCACAAAGTAGTGGTTTATAATGTATTAAACTTTGTAGAGAAAGACGAGACAACAGGTTATTACATGGTGCCAGCAGGTGACGCAGCTGCATTTATCTTGGCAATTACTGAAGCAAACTCCAAGGGCAATGCGAAGATCTTCTTGCCAAATGGCTTGTATGACCTTGGCGAAACTGTTTTAACCGCTATTACTGGTAATAATATCTCTATTATTGGCGAGTCAATGGAAGGTACGATTATTAAGAATGCGCCTGATGTAAAGATAGAGGGTATTAGTAGCACAGCTACATTGCATATCATCAAGAATGTAGCGGGTACTTATCTGCAAGACCTTACTCTCCAAAACGCATTGGATTACTACAAGAATGATAATGGCCGTGCTGTATGCTTGTGGGATCAAGGTACACAGACTGTTTGCAAGAATGTGCGTATGTTGAGTTATCAAGACACTTATTATAGCAACATGCAAGGTGCTGTGAAGTATTTTGAGGATTGCGAGATTCACGGAACAGTAGACTTTATCTGTGGTGATGGTAGTGTTTACTTCAAAAACAACCTCCTTTATTGCGAGAAACGCAAAGCAGCTGGTGGCGGCGAAGATTGTATCACAGCCAACAATGGTATTGAAACCGACAAAGGATATGTATTCGAAGGCTGTACTATCAAGAGTGAGTGCCCAACTGTTAGTTTAGGTCGCGCTTGGAACGAAACTCCTAAGTGTGCTTATCTAAATACTACTGTAGATTTCTCTGCAGGTAATTTCTCATTCGAGAAAGAGGGTGCTATTACTCGTTGGACACATAAGTTGATGAATGCTAATTCTAACGCATGGCCTATCTTCGGCGAGTATAACACTCGTGATGTAGCAGGCAATGTGCTCTCTCCAGCAAGCAATGTGGTTACTTTTGTTGACCCAAGTAATGCAAGTTTGACCAAAGAGGCGGAGACTATTCTTACAGCAGAGCAGGCAGCCGCATACACAATGGCTAATACTCTTGGAGAGTGGGCAGCGACTGCAGTTGCTAATGCTTCTCAAGTAAATGGTCCTGCGAATGTTGTTCTCACAGGTAGCAACCTCACATGGGATGCTATTGAGGGTGTTGGTGCATACTTAGTAGAGAAGAAGACAGCTGAAGGTATGGAGTTTGTTGCTATTACCACAGCTACTACTCTTGTTGTAGAGGATATAAATGCAGAGTATGTAGTACGCGCAGCTAATGCGAAGGGCGGTTTTGGTCTCCCTGCTATTAAGTCTACCGTAGGTGTTGAGAATATTCAAGGTGAGCAAGCACAATACACAAAGGTTATCAAGGACGGTAAGTTATTCATCATGCGTGATGGTAAGGTGTATGACGCGATGGGAAGTATGATTCGTTAATACGAATTTTACACATATTAAACAACAGGTGTCCATTCGGCACCTGTTGTTTTTTTTAATAAAAAACACAAATGTAGAAAAATTGTTGTCAAAAATTTGCATATGTGCAGTTTTTATTGTACCTTTGTGGCGTAATTTTGTCCTCAATTTTACAGTGTAAATTTTTATAAAAAAAATGAATAGTTTTGGTGTTATTGCTAATGGACTAAAATGTCCAATTATTAAGAACGGTGACTCAATTACCAATATTGCATTAGCAGTGGTAGAAGAGTATGTGAGTAATGGTATGCTATCTATTGACGATCGTGATGTGCTATGCATTACTGAATCTATCGTAGCGCGAGCTCAAGGCAACTATGTAACGGTAGATGATATGAGCCAATTCCTTGGTGCGAATGGCATAAAGAGCAATCTTGTATTATATTCTCCCATCATGTCACGCAACCGTTTTTCTGTTATCTTACGCGGTTTGGCGCGTTACGCAGACAGTATAGAAGTAGTACTTAATGGTGCGTGTGATGAGCAGGGTAATCCTAACTATGGTATTAATCCATTCTCGGGTGTAGACATACAACAGTACTACCAACAAGTAGCTCAAGAGGAGCAATGCGCCTTGCGCTTCACAGCCGTAGAGAACACTACAGTAGAAGAGGTAGTTCAGCGTTATGACAGCAACGAATGTACTTTTATCGATGCGCGTTGCCACCCCACCACCGACAAGGCGATATACACCTTGGCTTGGGTATTGAGCAGCCCTGTACAACGCACAAATGGTTCATGGTCTGGAAGCAATGAGAGTTATGGTGTATTGGGTTCCAACAAGTCTGATGACGAGACGCTCAAGTTATTTCCAAAAGATTGCTTTGCTTTGTGTCAATCTATCCAAGCGCTTATAGAGGAGAAATATGGTAAGAAAATTGAGGTGCTTGTCTATGGCGATGGTTGTTTCAAAGACCCAGTGGGTGGAATATGGGAGTTTGCAGACCCAATTACCTGTCCAGGTTACACAGAAGGCTTGGTCGGCACGCCAAACGAACTGAAGTTAAAAGCACTAGTTGACACCAAATATAATGAGTTAAGTGGCGAAGCACTTAATGTGGCCATCTCTAATGAGATCAAGAATAAGAAGGCTAATTTAGTTGGTTCAATGGAGAGTCAGGGTACTACCCCACGCCGTTATATAGATCTCTTAGCCTCTTTGGCAGATCTCACATCGGGTAGTGGTGACAAGGGCACACCAATGGTATATATTAAGAACTACTTCAACAACTATAGTAATTAATCCATTTAACTTTATTTGACCATGAAAGGAATCATATTGGCTGGAGGCAGCGCTACTCGTTTGTATCCATTGAGTAAGGCTATTAGCAAGCAGATTATGCCTGTCTATGACAAACCCATGATTTATTACCCATTATCAACCTTAATGCTTGCGGGTATTCGCGAGGTGCTTATTATCAGTACCCCTCGTGATTTACCGATGTTTGAGGAGTTGTTAGGCGATGGTAGTCGTATAGGTATGAAATTCGAATACAAAGTACAGTTGATTCCTAATGGTTTGGCTCAGGCTTTTGTATTAGGAAAAGATTTCCTAAATGGAGAACCTGGTTGTTTGATTTTAGGCGACAATATGTTCTATGGCCAGCATTTCCGTCGTATGTTAGTGGATGCAGTAAAAGAGACTGAGCAAGGCGGAGCTTGTGTGTTTGGTTATGAAGTAGCAGATCCTCGTGCTTATGGCGTGGTAGAGTTTGATGCAGATGGCAAGGTAGTTAGTTTAGAGGAAAAACCCCAGCATCCTAAGAGCAACTACGCAGTGCCTGGTTTGTATTTCTACGATTCCACGGTATGTGACAAAGCGGCAGTGTTAGAACCCAGTACTCGTGGTGAATATGAGATTACCGATCTCAATAAGATGTATTTGCAAGAGGGCAGTCTAAAGGTAAAGCTCTTTAGTCGCGGATTTGCATGGTTGGATACAGGTAACTGTGATAGTCTGCTAGAGGCGGGAAATTTTATTGCTACTATTCAAAATAGACAAGGATTTTATGTGAGTTGTATAGAGGAGATTGCTTGGCGTAACGGATGGATCAGTACCGAGCAATTAGAGGCTTTGGGTCAGGAGATGAAGACGGCTTATGGTCGTTACTTGCAGCAACTTGCTCATTCACAATTTTCCAGATAAATTACACATTATTCTTGCCCACATGAAAAAGAACATTCTATTGACACTTGTATTGCTTATTGCGGCCATGTGCGTAATAAGTACTCCCACGCGCGCTAACGATAGATTTGTGGTGAAGCATTACTCCATCAAGGACGGCATGAGTCAAAACACGGTTATGGCTATTTTGCAAGATAAACAAGGCTATATGTGGTTTGGCACTTGGGATGGATTGAATCGCTTTGATGGATATAATTTCCAAGTATACAAAGCAATGGACAACGGCAAGCAGGTGTGCGTGAATAATCGTGTGGATATTATTTACGAAGATGAGTTAGAGCAAATTTGGTGGAGCACCTATGATGGTCATTTCTTCAAGATAGACAAAGCGCGCAAGTACACTTACGAGCAGCCATATGATAGTCTGCCACAAGGAATGATGCAGAAGATAGCCGAGAAGGAGAAGGATACAAAAGTAGATTCACACGGCGTTATTTGGCAGGCAGATGACGAGAATGGTATTATGCGCTACCGCTTTGGTCAATGGAAACGATTTACGCCTACTTTAGATAGCCGCTATGCGGGTATGCTCAGAAAGCATTTCTTTTTATTAGAAGATAATTTAGGTCGCACATGGGTCAATCCCACGGGTGGTGGATGGAGTTATTACGATAACGAAACCGACGAGTTGATTTCTCCTATTCATACTATCACTAACATGATTCACACCGCGTATATGGACCGAGACGGACAAATGTGGATTGCCACATACGATGGTGGTGTGGACTGTGTAAACATGGAGCCAGCTCCGTATCAAATTCACGACAAGCGTCAGTCGCACAATGGTAATGGCGAGGTGCGTGCTTTTTTAAAGAAGAAAGATGGAGATGTTGTGCCACTTGTAAAATCCGAGACTAATGTGTACTGTGCTTATGATAGCAAACATGGTGTGCTCTACGGAACCAAGGGTAATGGACTAAAGAATATCTCTACTGGAATGACAATTGCTACCAATCACCCTGATATATACGATATTGAAGAAGGAGGAGATGGAACGCTATATGTGGCTACTTATGGTGGTGGTGTAAATATTATTCGTTGGAATGAATTCAAAAAAGAGTGGAACAAAGCGGAGATAGTGGGTAATGGAATGAAAGTGCGTGATATTGAGATTGTAGACCAAACACTATGGTGCGGTACCACAACGGGCATTCTGAAGGTAAACTTACAAACCTTAGAAAGCGAGGTGATTCCAAGTTACGATATTCGAGCCATCTATTATAGCCGTGACATGTTATGGTTAGGCTCGTTTGGTGGCGGACTATTCAAGATTAATCCAAAGAGTGCCAGTCCTACTCTGGAGCATGTGGAAACATTCCACGATATTATTCTAAGTATGGCGGGTGATGGAAAGAACCTTTGGTTCTCTTCTGAGAGCGACATTGCACAACTCAACTTAGAGACCAATGATTTATATTACTACGACGCTCTAATAGGCGAAGAAAACTCTTATTTCACAGAGGCAGAGGCGGTCCGCCTGCCTAATGGTACTATCTTATTCGGTTACTCGAATGGTTACTGTGCTTTTGATCCTTCTAAGATTCGCCGTTCCACTTATGTTCCTCAGATGTTCATCATTCAATGCGAGGTACAAGACCAAGAGATGAAGGGTGACACAATTGTAGTGCCCGATCAGAGCAATATTACCATTGAGTACGCAGCAATGGATTATGTTGGGGCTGACAAGATTGTATATACCTACAAGATGGATGGTATTGACACCTCATGGAAGAATCCAACGAGTCAACGCCGTGTGGTGTATAATAATCTTCGTCATGGCACTTATATTTTCCATGTACGCTCTACCAATAGAGAGGGTGCAGATGTAGAGAATGAAATACAAATGGTGGTTATCGTCGAGAAACCGCTTTGGTTACAATGGTGGGCAATCATACTCTATGTAGTAGCCTTCTTCGGTGTACTAACATTAGCTGTGTATATATTCTTAACATACCAATCACTGCGCCAAAAGGTACAAGTAGAGCAGCAAGTGACGGATATCAAGTTGCGTTTCTTCACGAATATCAGTCATGAGTTACGCACGCCACTCACACTTATTGTGGGGCCTATTGAGAATATTCTCCAAACCGAACGCATTAGTCAAAGCGTACGCACTCAATTAGAGATTGTACAAAGCAATAGTAGGCGCATGCTTCGCATGGTCAACCAACTATTAGAATTCCGCAAGGTACAGAACCAAAAGATGAAGCTCAAAGTGCAGCAAACTCTACTAAGTGAATTAGTAGAAGACACTTGCGCTAACTTCAAGAAAGAGGCCTACGACAAGCATATTAATTTCACTATTGATAATCGAACGAAGGATTCCACCGTATGGGTAGACAGAACACGAATGGACACCGTGCTATGGAATATGCTGAGTAATGCGTTTAAGTTCACCGCTGCGGGCAAGAGTATTCGCGTGATTATCGACGAAAAGCCTGGTTTCCTCATCCTATCGGTAAAAGACGAGGGTATTGGTATTCCTCCCGAGAAGAGGAGTGTACTCTTTGAACGCTTTAGTAGCAATAACGAACTCAATAGTCTCAATGCGACAGGCACGGGCATTGGCATGAACCTTACCAAAGAATTGGTTGATTTGCATAATGGCCACATAGAAGTAGAGAGCGAAGTAGGAAAAGGCACTACCATCACCGTTCTTTTACACACAGGCAAAGAGCATTTTGGTCCAGAAGTAGATTTTATCGCAGACGACCGATCTATCGGTCAAACGGGTGTAACGGCTTTCGAACAAAAACTAGAAACTTTAGAGCAAGAGATTGTAGAAAATACCCGCACAATTCTCGTAGTGGACGACAACCAAGATATGCGCCAGTTCCTAACAGGTATCTTATCCAAGGATTACAATGTAGAAATGGCTGAAGACGGAGAGAAGGCAAAGCATATCATCCGCACCAAACAAATTGATTTAATTATCACCGATCTCATGATGCCCAAGGTGGACGGATTAGAATTAACGCAGTATATTAAGAATAACTCTGATTTAAATTATATACCCGTTATTTTGCTCACTGCTAAAACTGCTATTGAGAGCCGCTTACAAGCGCTGCAAAAAGGTGCTGATGACTATGTGACCAAACCATTTGAGCCAGAGTATCTGCGCGCGAGAGTACATAATATCATCGCGCAGCGAAAGCAGTTGGAAAGTAGTTATAGACAGCGACTCTTACGATTAGAGACACAGAAGAATGACAAAGACATTCCAGGAGACACCTTCCTTGCGAAACTGCTAGATGTAATGGATAAAGAGATGGATAACAACACGCTCACCGTAGATGGATTGGTGGACGAGATGGGAATGGGTAGAACAGTCTTCTTTAACAAGTTGAAGACCATGACAGGTATGAGTCCAGTAGAGTTCATGCGCGAGATACGCATCAAGAAAGCAGCACAATTATTGGAGGAGAACCAATATAATGTAACAGAAGTGACATACATGGTGGGCATGAACGACTCACGCTATTTCTCTAAATGCTTTAAGAATACCTATGGTGTAACACCAAGTGAGTACCGTAACGCAATCAAAAAGAAAAAACAAAAATAATGAGTATTATACGAAAACTATGCTTGTTATTCTCCATCCTCTTGATGGTCGCATGCGGTAAACAGCGCCCCCAGACTCCAAGTCGATGGTTGGGCAAGGAGATGCAGGTTGATAGCACCCAACTCGCGTTGCTTGAGTTGAATCAAAAAATGGTGGAGGCTGCCGATACCAAACTGACGCAAATAGCACAAGCACAAGAAGAACCATATGCCCTCTATGAAGGAAATACATGGATTTATTTCTTGCAAAGAGGAGACATGAACACACCAGCACCCAAAGATGGGGACACATTGGTGGTACATATGGCCGTTCATTCAATAGAGAATAACCAATTACTTGTGGATATCTTGCACGAATACCGCGTTGGAAAAAGCGAACTGCCGCCAGCTATAGACAATAACATTTCCGAGTTTAGGAAAGGTAGTCAAGCGCGCATGCTGGTGCCATGGTACGGAGCATTCGGCATGCAGGGAACCAAAGAAGTACCACCCTACGAAAATGTAATCATACATATAGAAATAAAATAAATGAAAACAAAACTATTATTGCTCGTCTTGGGAATAGGACTTATCGCTACTAGTTGCGACCAAAACACCTATTCTGGGCAACGAGAGCAGGAAAATAAACTGATCGAAAATTTCTTTAGAAGAAATGGATTTAATATCATTACTGAGGAACCCAAAGACGATATTTGGGGAGAGAAAGATTACCTCAAGGTGCCTGGTTACGATGATTTCTATTTCCATTTGACCAGTCGTGGCGATTCCATCCGTATTGATTCCATCAACGGTATAGCAGACACTATAGACTTGATGGTGGTACCTAACGATGTAATTGTATTGCGCTATAAGCGGTTTGAACTGACAGAGAACGCTGATACGCTGAGTTACTGGACCACCTTGGACCAAGCCTATCCATTTGAGTTCCATTATGGTAACCTTGCTGAATGCGAAGCAACGGGATGGCATCTTGCTATCAAACTAATGAAATACCCTAATTCAGAGTGTACTATCATCCAACCAAGTAAAATGGGTTTCGCTGCCGAAGGTGTCAGTGTCACCCCATATGGCTATATAATGAAATTTAAAGTAAAACAGTGATATGAGTTTAGTAAAGAGTATTTCAGGTATTCGCGGAACGATTGGCGGATATGTAGGGGAAGGACTCAACCCTGTAGATATAACGCGTTTCACCGCTGCTTATGCCACCCAGCGACCAGCGGCGATACCCAATAATAAGACAATTGTTGTGGGGCGTGACGCTCGACTGAGTGGACCCATGGTAGAGCATATCGTATGCGGCACATTAATGGGAATGGGATATAATGTAGTCAATATAGGACTCGCCACCACTCCTACCACCGAGTTGGCTGTTATAGGCGAAAAAGCAGCTGGAGGAATTATCCTCACCGCCAGTCATAACCCAAAGCAATGGAATGCACTCAAGTTGCTCAACGAGAAGGGCGAGTTCCTCAACGACCAAGAAGGAAAAGAAGTGCTCGCTATCGCAGAGAATGAGTCTTTTGTCTTTGCCGAAGTGGACCAATTGGGACAGATGACACATAAGGATTATCTGCCTTACCATGTAAATGAAGTGCTCCAATTACCACTCGTGGATGTGGAAGCCATCAAAAAGCGCAATTTCATAGTGGCCATCGACTGCGTTAATTCTGTGGGCGGACTTGCTATACCAGCGATGCTCAAAGCACTCGGTGTGACAAACATCATCGAACTCTATTGCGAACCCAATGGTCAGTTCCCACACAACCCCGAACCACTGCCTCAACACCTCACCGAAATAAGCGAGTTGCTCAAGCAAGGCAAAGCGGATCTTGGTTTTGTAGTAGACCCTGATGTGGACCGACTCGCTATTATCTGCGAAGACGGATCGATGTTCGGCGAAGAATACACACTCGTCAGCATAGCGGACTACATCCTGGCCCACACACCTGGTAATACAGTGAGTAACATGTCTTCATCGCGCGCACTGAGTGATATAACACGCAAGCATGGTGGTGAATACACGGCAAGCGCTGTGGGTGAAGTAAATGTAGTGGCTCAAATGAAGAAAGTGAATGCTATCATCGGCGGTGAAGGAAATGGCGGAGTAATCTATCCAGCTTGCCATAGCGGTCGCGACGCTCTCGTGGGAGTAGCACTCTTCCTTAGCCATATGGCAAAAATGGACATGACCGTGAGTGCATATAGACAAACACTGCCTGAGTATTACATTAGCAAGAACCGTATTGACCTCACACCCGACACAGATATAGACGCTATTCTCGCGCGCGTAAAAGATATATATAAGGAGGAACGCGTCAATGACATCGATGGTGTAAAGATTGATTTTGCAGAAGGATGGGTACATCTACGCAAGAGCAATACCGAACCTATCATTCGCGTCTATTCAGAGGCAGCTACGATGGACAAAGCTAATGCTTTGGCACAACAAGTGATGGCTATAATAAACGAATAATCTCATTAAGATATGAATATTGTAGTAGTAAATGATGATGGTTGGGGCGTAGCAGGTATACGCTTATTAGCCCGTGAGATGACTAAACTTGGGCATGTAACTGTCATTGCTCCCGATGGACCACGCAGCGGATTTGCTGCTAAGATATCCGTAGCAGATCCTATCTATGTGAAGCGTATAGAAGAGCACGACTTGAACGGAGCAGAAGTATATACCACCAATGGAACACCCGCTGATTGTGTCAAAATAGCACGAGAAGTGATTATGCGTGATAAGAAGATTGATTTACTTGTATCAGGCATCAACCACGGTATTAATGCAAGTGTGAATGTCATCTATTCGGGTACGATGGGGGCATGTCTTGTGGCAGCGGAGAAAGGTATCCCTGCAATTGGATGGTCGATTAATAGCCATAAATTGGATGTAGATTTGCATTGGTTGCAACCCATGATAGTGGAGGTGACCAAGCACCTCTTAGAAGAAGGATTTGCACCACAGATGTGCTATAATGTGAATGCACCCGTGGGCGAGATAGAAGGCATTCGTTGGACACGACAATGCGCAGGGCATTGGCAAAATGAATTAGTACCTATCGAGGGAGAACTGCCACAAGGAGTGGAGAGCGGATGGAAATTAGCGGGTGAGTTCATTAATGATGAACCCGATGAGCAAGATACAGATATATGGGCGGTGGAGCATCAACTGCTCGCCATTACTCCAACCATGATTGACTTAACGGAGTATGGAGCGCTTTGACAAATATAGTATTGGAATACTGGTAGGACTACTGCTACCTGCTATCTTTGGGTTAACCTATATAGAAGTGATGAATCTATGGTACCCATTACAGACGCTGCAATTTCAGGCAGGCGGTGTATTAAGCAAACTGCTGCTTGTTTGCGTTTTTCCTGATTTAGCGCTTATTTTTGTATTTTACACCTTAGATACTTGGAGGTTGAGCAAAGGACTACTTATAGGTGCGTTACCCTATGTAATCGCCTCTATTTATGTATCGATGTGATGATACGCGCGGCGGTATCAGCTGCTGATTGCTCTCCTAATAAAGAATTAATATGCTCGTAGAACGCGAGCATATTCTTTTTATATGCCTCGTCCGTTAGAATGCGTTCTAATTCTCTTATTATCTTCTCTTCCTTAAAATCATTCGCTACCAATTCGCGAATAACCTCGGTCTGAGCGAGTATATTAACCAATGTGAAGTAAGGTATAGAAAAAACAAGCGGTTGTGCCCAGCGCAGTAATCCTATTAACGGAGCACATGCCAAATGATAAACCGCCACTTGTGGGCATCCAAGCAAAGCTGTTTCTAAGGTAGCCGTACCTGAGTTTACTATCGCTGCTCGAGCATGGCGCACTGCATTGTATGTATCGCGTGTGAGCGTCTCTCTATCTGATAAATAAGGACTATAAAAATCATCGTCCAACCCAGGTGCTGCGCAGACTGTTATATGATAATCCGAGAACTTCCGCGCGGCGGATAGCATTGTAGGCAAACAATGATTCACCTCGCTTGCGCGCGAACCTGGCAGTATTGCTATCGTTGGTCGGGTGTCTCCGTCAGTTATCTCCGCATGTTGTGCTTTGTATGCGGCTATCTGTTCGGCTGTGGGATTACCCACATATGTACATGTATAGCCGTACTGCGCATAAAAAGAGGTCTCGAAGGGGAAGATACCTAATACCTCGTCGCATAAGCGCGCAATGCGATGGATACGGCGACGCTTCCACGCCCATACTTTGGGAGGAATATAATAGACGATTTTAGTGTTCGGCAAATGCTTGCGGCAGAAAGCTGCTATGCGAAGATTAAAGGATGGGTAATCCACCAAGATGAGCACATCTGGGCGCTCAGTTAGCAATGCTTGACGAGCTATTTGGAAATTACGGCGGACCTTGCCCATATTGCGCAAGACCGCCGCAAACCCCATAAAAGCCATTTGGCTATAGTCCTGATAGAGACGACATCCAGCCTTCTGCATTTTCTCGCCACCCAAGCCAGCAAACCGACTATCGCCGTCCAATCGCTGGAGGTGGGTAATCAGTTGTGCTGCATGAGTATCACCAGACGCTTCGCCTGCTATCAGAAAATAGTTCATGTTGTTTATTAGTTCTCTGGAAACATTACCACCTCGAACATATTATTAGCATCCACTAATTGCTTGAGTGTGCTTTGCACGCTTTGCGCTGTGATATTTTCCACAGCTGCTTTATAATCGCGGATATTATTTTGTCCGTATAGGTAGTACATGTATAATGCGGTACGCCAGTAGGAGTTTTTCTCGAGGTCCTCTTGGTAATCCTTGAGCATTGACTCTTTCTCCTTTTGCAAATCGCTTGACAATGGTCCATTCGCTATGATGGTCTGTACTTCTTCATGAATAATTTCCATGAGTCGTGCTTGTTTCTTTGGATCAGTGTCGAATTGCATGAGCAGTGTTGCTCTTGGTTTTGGCAGTATAGTCATTTGACCTGCCACACCTACGCCGTACGAACCGCCTTCGCGCTCGCGGATAGACTCCAAATAGCGTGTACTGAGTATACGACCTATCATCTCCATATTGAGGTCATTAGCGAGTGTGTATGGCATGTCGTAGGAGGTGTATTGGATACGATTAGAAGCGGTAGTAGTCTCCATCTCACGGCTAAAATAGTTCTTCTGTTGCCCCTCTACACTGCGCATACCATGGTCTATCACTTCCTCGTGACAGTTCTTCTTCGTTTTCAATCCGCCCAACCATTGACAAATGAGCGCTTGCACTTGTGGGTCATTGGGATTGATATTTCCCACAAATGTGAATGTGAAGTCAGCAGGGTTTGCAAAGCGTGACTGATAAATGGCTAATGCTTTATCTAGATTTACTTGCTTCAGCGTCTCTGTATTGAAGATGATTGTACGCTCAGAATGGTTGGTATTCATCATCTGAATGGAGTCTGAGAAGATGTTTTTAGGATTCTTATCTCTATTGAGTAATTGGTTTTGCAATAATCCCATGAGTGTCTCATATGCTTTCTCGTCACGGCGTGGTGCGGTGAAATAGAGGTAAGTGAGTTGGAGCATTGTTTCTAAATCTTTTACGCTAGACGAACCGCTCAAACTTTCTGTATTCGCGTTGATAGCAGGAGAGACAGAAACAGTCTTACCCGTAAGGGCTTTCTCTAATTGTGTCATAGAGAAATCTCCTAATCCAGAGAACTCAACGATGGCCGTTGCTAACTGTGCAGAAGGAAGGTCTGAAGTAGTTACTTGGGTCATTCCGCCTTTGGAGAAAGCTTGCATGAGTATCTCATCAGCCTTAAACTCTGTGGGGTGGAAGATAACCTTAATACCATTATTAAGCACCCACTCTGTGGTAGCAATCTCGTCATTGCGTGTTACTGTTTTGATTTTGCCTTTGCGTGGTGCTTTCTTCACCAATTGGCTATCGAATACTTCCTCTTTAGGTGCTTCGATAGTGAGTTGCGCTTGCGCGCTGAGCGCAGCGAGTATTTGTTGCTCAGAAGGCAGTTTAACACTCTCTTTCTCTGGTGCTGAGATAGCTACGGTAGGATTAGCATGGATCAGTTGTGCTGCCAACTGATTGATAGTCTCCACCTTGATGAGCGGCAAGGTAGCTTGCACAAACTCATACTCCCATTGTGCGCCCGGCATAGACTCGCCATTCTCGAAATGACGGATACACTCTTGTGCCAAGCGTATATTCTTGCGTGTATTTCGCTCGTTAAAGTATTTCTCCATCGCATTGAGTTGCTCGCTCTTGACGCGCTCCAACTCAGCATTGGTAAATCCATATTGGCGCATTTTCTCTACTTGATACACCAAGTCATTAAATGCATCAATCTCTTTACCTTCCTTAGGCAGATAAACGGCATTGAAAGCATCCATCAGTTTAGCTGCTTCTCCGTAGTAACAACCTGCGTCAGTGAAGGACGCATTAGGGTCGAGCGCCAACTCGGTCATACGATTATTAAACATATCGCATATGAGTTCGATAAGCAGGGACTGAGTGTAGGAGATGGCTGTATTCTGCATAGCGGCAGGTAGTTGGTCGTGCTTGTACTCGAGCGTGATACGGCTACCTTGCGCTTCTTTGTCTGTCACAATAGCCACGAGAGGTGTTGTGTTATGATTAACAGTATAGAGAGGTCTCTCGCCGTAGTTAGCACGCTTAGGTACATTCGCCCACAGTGCTTTTATCTTCGCCTCAATAGCATCCACATCAATATCACCCACCACGATGATGGCTTGGTTGTCTGGACCATACCATTTGGTGTAGTAGTCGCGTAATGCTTGGTATTCAAAATTGAGAATGACAGCAGTATCACCTATCACATCGCGCTTGGCATACTGCGTACCTGGATACATCTTCGCATTCAATTCGCGCCACATACGGCGTTGTGCCGTGCGACCCGTACGCCATTCCTCAAGGATGACACCACGCTCTGCGTCTATCTCGTCTTCCAAAAGGAGCAAACCACAACTCCAGTCATGCATCACGAGCAAAGCAGAGTCGATGATTCCCTCGCGATAGGTAGGCACATCCGAAAGACGATAGACTGTCTCGTCAATAGATGTATAGGCATTGATATTTCCGCCGAAGTTAACGCCAATAGATTCGAAATAGTTGATGATACCTTTGCCTGGGAAATGCTCTGTACCATTGAAAGCCATGTGCTCGAGGAAGTGCGCCAAACCATTTTGGTTGTCCTCTTCAAGGATAGCTCCTACGGCTTGTGCAATATGAAACTCGCAACGCTGCTTAGGTTGCTCATTATGACGGATATAATAGGTTAATCCGTTCTCTAACTTACCATAACGAACCTCTGGGTCGATAGGTAGTTTTTCCACTTCCTGTGCCACGACTAATCCTACAGAAACAAGTAGTATTAGTGATAAAAAGAACTTTTTCATAAGTATTGAGTATTGAGTATTTAGATATCCACTTTCGGCTCTTGATTTTCCACTTCTTCTCGCCTGCGGAGGCTCTCCGCCTCTTGACTTTCCACTTCTTCTCGCCTGCGGAGGCTCTCCGCCTCTTTTTTTCTTGGTGCTCGTTTGCGTTTTGGTTTCTCCTCTTTCTTCTGCATTTCTGCATTCGCTTCGAGCAATTCATCTCCACGACTTTTCCATGGGCGTGGACCGAGGATGGCCTCTACATCTTCGCTGGTAATCACTTCTTTTTCGATGAGTAGTTCAGCTATCTGATGATGTCCTTCCGCATAAGTAGTGAGTATATCCTTAGCGCGAACCATCTGTTCGGCGATAATACGCTTTGTCTCTTCATCGATCAGTTCGGCTGTGCTATCGGAATAAGGTTTGGTAAACCCATACTCATGCCGTCCTGTAGAGTCGTAATAACTAATATCCCTCAGTTTATCGCTCATACCGTAGTATGCCACCATTGCGTATGCCTGCTTAGTAGCGCGCTCAAGGTCGTTGAGCGCACCTGTAGAGGTCTGCTCTAAGAATAACTGCTCTGCAGCGCGACCACCCAAGAGCGAACACAACTCGTCTAATATATGTGCCTCATTGGTCAATTGCCGCTCTTCTGGCAAGTACCATGCTGCTCCTAATGCCATACCGCGTGGCACAATAGTCACTTTTACTAATGGATTAGCCCAGCGAAGCATCCAACTGATAGTGGCATGGCCTGCCTCGTGATACGCAATAGAGCGCTTCTCCTCATCGGTCATAATCTTATTCTTGCGCTCCAAACCACCTACTATACGGTCCACTGCATCCATAAAATCTTGCTTACCTACTTGCTTGCGTTCTCCGCGCGCTGCAATAAGCGCTGCCTCATTACATACATTAGCTATGTCGGCACCAGAAAAACCAGGAGTCTGCTTACTAAGGAAATCTACATCTACCGTCTCATCCAATTTGAGAGGACGAAGGTGAACTTGGAAGATCTCTTTTCGCTCTTGCAAATCAGGCAATTCCACATGTATCTGTCTATCGAAGCGCCCTGCGCGCAAAAGAGCAGAATCAAGCACATCGGCGCGGTTGGTAGCCGCAAGGATGATAACGCCCGAATTAGTACCGAATCCATCCATCTCGGTCAGTAACTGATTGAGTGTTGACTCTCGCTCGTCATTACCATTGGTCATCATATTCTTACCTCTCGCACGACCTATAGCATCTATCTCATCAATGAAGATAATAGCTGGTGCTTTCTCTTTGGCTTGGCGGAAAAGGTCGCGCACGCGACTTGCACCAACACCCACGAACATCTCCACGAAGTCCGAACCAGACATTGAGAAGAATGGTACGCCTGCTTCGCCTGCTACCGCCTTGGCAAGAAGGGTTTTACCTGTACCCGGAGGGCCTACCAACAAAGCGCCCTTGGGTATCTTAGCTCCTATCTCAGTATATTTCTTGGGACTCTTAAGGAAGGCTACAATCTCCTCCACTTCTTGCTTCGCACCATATAGACCCGCCACATCTTGGAAGGTCACTTTGTCTTTCTTATCTTTATCAAACAACTGCGCTTTGGCTTTGCCTACGCCGAAGATACCACCGGGTCCACCGCCTGCACCACTCATGCCGCGACTCATAAAAACAAAGAAAAGGATAAGCAATACGAAAGGAAGGAAATTCACAAGCACAAGATACCATGTGTCTTTACTTTGCTTATATGTTACATCAATTGCCGCTTGGTTCTTCGCCTTCCGTGCTTCGTTAACGCCGTCTATGTATTTAGAGAATTCGTCCATAGAAGGCACTTGACTATTAAGCATACCTTTGACGCGCTCGCCATCTCCTTGGCTACCAAAAACAAGGGTATATTGCTGTGGTTGTACCTTAGCTTGAGCTTGTAAATCTCCAGAAACCTCTATTTTCTCTACCGCTCCCGCCTCAATATATGAGACCAATTTGGTATAACTAATTCCCTTGGTAGGTGCTTGACCGAAGAAGAAATACGCCATAACAGCGAAGGCAATAGTATACAATATTATACTCAACCATCTCCGTGGTTTAGGTGGCTGTGGATTATTCGATTGCTGCTGATTATTCGTTTGTTTGTCTTTTTCCATATAGTAAAATCTGCGGTCTAAATTATAAAATATCCTCGAGCTCTTTTATCTTGCCATCTGCCCATAAGTGCTCTATGTCATAAAAAGCGCGAGGTTCTCGTTGCATGATATGCACAAATATCGTGCCGTAATCCATTGCCACCCATTCTGCATTCTCTTTTCCAGCCACAGATAATGGGTGCACATGTGTGCTCGTACGAACGAAGTCATCCACTTCGTCTGCAATAGCGGCCACTTGCGTATTACTTTGTCCCTCGCAGATGATCATCATCTCCACAGGTGCTTCTTTGATTTTCTTTAGGTCGATAGTTACGATGCGTTGTCCTTTACGATTACGGATACCTTCGATGATAGTATCCATTAGTTTTTTTGTACTTATTTCTTTCATTTTAGTCAATATTTATGCTAATTTAATTTTGGGTGCAAATTTACAACAAATCTTGCACATACGCAAGTTTTTGGGTGTTTTTTTGCCAAATAGAATGCAATTCTATGTTTTGTGGACGGAGGTAGGCCGCGTATTATAAAGTAACTTGAGACATAAATTGGTATGGTTTTTGTGGTTAATATTTGTGAAAAATCTATCTTTTCAATAGTATAGAAATTCCTTTTCTCCTATATTATTTTCCTCTTTATTTCGAGACTATAATTGGTGAATAACGCGGCTATATCCCGTGAATATCCCGTGAATCACCCGCGACGATAGAATAAACAATTGCAAAGATGGTACAAATATTGCAGATATATAAATTATAGTCCACGATTTTTATGTTTGCATGCTAATTGATCTATTCTACACTACATTTTTTTGCACTTCCATCTTGAACTTAGGATGTACATTGTAAAACAGTCTAAAATGACCTATAAACCTTAAATTTACATTTTTTATTACTTTTTCTTGCATATTTGCAATATTTGTAGTAATTTTGCAGCCGATTTTGTATTCGAGGATGGATTTGACTGCTTGCAACCTCGTTAAAAGAATGCTAAAACTTGTGCCGCAAGAACAAACAGTCACTTGTGGCTATTTTTTTTTAACACTATTTTATTATGCACTATTTATTTACATCTGAATCAGTGTCTGAAGGTCACCCAGACAAAGTGAGCGACCAAATATCCGATGCTATCTTAGACAATATGCTTGCGCAAGACCCACAAGCGCATGTGGCTTGCGAAACACTCTGCACCACAGGACAAGTGATCGTGGCAGGAGAAGTGAGTTGCAAAGGATGGGTAGATATTCAGAAAGTGGTTCGCAAAACAATTGCTGAAATTGGTTACACACGCGCCGAATACAAGTTCGAGGCAGAAAGTTGCGGTATCCTCACCGCACTGCACGCTCAATCACAAGATATCAACATGGGTGTTTGCCGTGAGACTGAAGAGCAACAAGGAGCTGGAGACCAAGGAATGATGTTCGGTTATGCCACTGACGAAACGGACAACTACATGCCACTCACACTCGACCTCGCGCACACGCTCGTTTTTACCCTTGCGCGCATACGCAAAGAGGGTGAAGTGATGACATATCTGCGCCCTGACAGCAAATCACAAGTAACCATCGAGTACGACGAGGACAACCAACCCGTCCGCATCGATACAATCGTCGTTTCTACCCAGCACGATGAAGGAGTGACCGCAGAGCAAATAAAGAAAGATATTATCGAGTACTTACTGCCACGCGTAGCCAAACGCGACTCGCGTTATGGTCACCTACTCCATGCTTTCTTGGGTGATAATGATGCCAAACTACTGGTGAACCCTACTGGCAACTTCGTCATCGGTGGTCCGCACGGAGATACCGGTTTGACAGGACGCAAGATCATCGTGGACACTTATGGTGGTCGTGGCGCACATGGTGGTGGCGCTTTTTCTGGAAAAGACCCTTCAAAAGTAGACCGCTCAGCTGCCTACGCAGCACGATGGATAGCCAAACACCTCGTAGCGGCGGGAGTAGCACGCGAGGCACTCGTACAAGTAAGTTATGCTATTGGAGTGGCAGAACCCGTCTCACTCTATGTAAACACCAATGGAACGGCAACTGTGAATATGAGCGACGCAGAGATAGCACAACAAGTAGGACAACTATTCAACCTCACTCCAGCAGCTATTATCAAGGACCTCAAACTTACACAACCCATCTACGAAGAAACAGCGAAATATGGACATATGGGACGCACCAACGAAGTGGTTACCAAAACCTTTATTGACGCAGATGGAAACGAATATCAACAACAAGTAGAATTATTCACATGGGAGAAATTAGATCGAATAGAAGCAGTAAAAACTGCGTTTGGATTGTAATCGGCATCGTACTATCGGCGCTTATCATTGACCAAACACTAAAGTTGTATGTAGCCACGCACTTCGCGTTAGGCGAAAGCAAAGAAATCACTTCGTGGTTTTGGTTTTGCTATGTAGAAAATAACGGCATGGCATTCGGCATCGAGTGGTTTTCTAAATTAGCACTCACCCTCTTCCGCATCGTGGCTGTGGGTTTATTGGGATGGTACACTCACCTACTCATTCATAAGCATCACGCACGCAAAGGGTATATTGCTACCATCGCACTCATCATCGCGGGCGCATTAGGAAACATCATCGACTGCGTCTTCTACGGAAAACTTTTCGGCTACGCCAACTGGATGTACGGAAGAGGAGTAGATATGTTCTACTTCCCCCTAATTCATAATAGCGCAGGAGAAGTAATTTTCTTCCGACCCGTCTTTAACTTCGCAGATACATGCATCACATGCGCTGTATTCATCATCATCCTTTTTTATGCCAAGGATATGAATAGCAGTTTAGATTCCAAAAAAGAAGCGTGATAAGAAATAAATACATAATACTGCTTCTTGGATTGGTACTACTAATCGGTTGCCGACCTAAAGGGATTATCAGTTCAAGAGAAATGCGTGACATACTCATCGACCTCCATAAAACAGATGGACTGCTACAAGTATGCGGATATCAACACGGGTATGATGAAACGAGAAACATCTACTACGCGATGGTATTGGAAAAACATGGCATTACGCAAGCACAGTTTGATTCATCCTTGGTTTGGTACACCGCCAACCCACAACTATTCGATAAGATTTACCCAAAAGTATTGGCGGCTATTGAAGAAGAGAAGGACCAATATTACGCACTACACAAAGCAGAGTTTGGGCCACAAGAATTTAACACCAATGCTGAACAACAATCATCACAACCCGAACTGCCCGCACTCACAGCCGAAGAAGCAGCATATCAAGTAGATAGCATCCTATGGGTCATAGGCCATGGCTATCCGTCTATCTGGAATCCTTATCCGGTTAAAGATCCCGAACCGCCATTCATCCGATTATAATACACAACGAAGCCCTTTCACGGGCTTCGTTATTTTAATGCATTATTTTATAAATCAGTTCTTTCCACAAGTCCGCATCTTTGGCAGAAGGATTATTTATACCCTTCAATCGCGCATCCACCTCGCGCAGATAACCTATAATATAGAATACCTTACCCGCAGGATAATTACGCGCTGCCTCCGTGTAGTCCTTCACAAAGAATGGATTGATGCCCAACTCACGCGATACAGCTTCCTTGCTCTTATCGGGCATATAATGGTACATCAGCAGATTTGAAAAAAATGTGAAGAGCGGACTCAATTCGCGTATCATAGGATGGTCCTTACTGCTCGCGAAATAGTTTGTTATCTGCACCGCTTTGGCTATATTCTTCTTAACAAGCGCATTCTGCAATTCAATGATATTAAAATCCTTAGAAATACCTATATTACGCTCCACTAATTCAGCATTGATAACACGCACTCCTTCAGGACAACCATCTATCAGTTTGCGCAATGCACCTACAATAGCAGAGAGGTCTGTACCTATATGATCCGCCAGCAAAGGAGCCACGCGTGGGTCTATGGTCAATGCACTCGCTGCTTGTCCTTCTTGCTTGCGGCGACTCTCCGCCTTAGCATTAAAATCATTGATATACGCACTTATCCACCGTTCCACTTCGTAATCACGCAGTTTATCGCTCTGTAACCACACCACTTGCGGATGGTCCGTCAGTTTTTTCCACACTCCTTGACGCTTATCGGGTTTGCCATTATAGCAAATAAGCAAAAGTGTTTGGTCCATCAAGTTATCCAAATAAGCAACCAATGCTTCCCATTTCTTCACCACTTGTGCCTCGCGCACAATAATCACCTTACGGCCACCCATCATGGAATAACCACGCGCGGCACCTATCACCGTCGATATATCTGCGCCTGGTAAGTCACGACCATAGAGCACTTGCTGGTCAAACTCACGAGCCATCTCATCCAATACATTGGTAGAGATGAATTGGTAGAGTTGGTCAATATAATAAGCCTCCTCGCCACACGCAATATAAATAGGTGCATACTGCCCCGCTTGAAGCGTACGCATTATCTCATCAAACTTCTTAATCATTGCTTGGAATGTAAATCATATATTTATACTCACTTCGGTCTATCTCTCTATACCCCTCAGCACGCAGCATATCCTCCAACGCACTCTGCGTATCCTTATAGGTGGGTTTGGTCTTAAAATGCGGAGCAAAAGTGCAGAATATAATAGGCCGCTCTCGGCGCACATAATCCTGGTACTTCGCCGTATATACCTTATCAAAGATATTCGACCAAAATTCATTGTACACCGCCGCTTGGCAACCCGTCACCTCGCGCACCATATGCATGCGTTGTCCAACGGCTACTATGGTTGCATTACTATCAGCATACTGCTCATAATCAGCCTTCACTTGCTCCAACCACTCTGCTTCTTGGGCTGTGACCTTAATATGCTCGTATGGCGGCACAGAAGCCCAAGTATCCACCTGACTCAAATCACACTTACCCACACTATTCGTACTAAAACGATTCATAACAGCAAAAGCAAAAACAAACAAAAGAGGTAACAAATACGCATATATCTCTTTTTTATGCTCTACCGCTGCGATAGGTAATAAGCACAACACAGCAGGGAATAATTTCATCCAAGCCGTATCCGTACCTAACGGAGCCACTACCATGAGCAGCGCACCCCAACCTAATTCTTTCTTCTTAGACATAACAGCCAACACCAAGCATAGCGCAGAAATCATGTATGTCAAATCCATATTATACCACTGGGTTCTCTTAAGTGCAAAAGCAATATAGTGTGCCAACAAAAATCCAACTATCAATCCCACACCATACATTGCCGCATTACACCATGGTGCTTGTGACCACCGTTTATTCAACTCACGCCCCATAAACACTACTCCTACCCATATTGCTGCCATTCCAAAGAGCAATGCACCCTTCGTCCATAACTGCTCTATCATCTTGCTTATCTGATGGCTACCCATCGCCGCATCCATATAGGCAGGTTTCATCACCACCCACGCAACACCATATAGCGCACCCGCACCGATAAGCACAGCACATAGATACCAGACAATATGACCAAGACGCTTCTTCCACGATTGATCATTAGCCACACACAACGCGCCAAGTATAATAGGCAACACCAAAATATTCGGGAAACGAACAACTATAGCCATACCCGTCACCACGCCCAATGCTATCAACCATACTCGCTTTTTTGTCCGTTGAAATCGAATTAAGATGCACCATAAAGCAGACAAACAAAGTACCGTCAGCGTACCTGGACTGAACTCTTGATAGGCTCCATAATTGATTAGCATCAAGGCAATGAAAAGCCATGACAGATTCGCCTTTCTCTGTTCGCGGTTGAGCAGTATGCAATAAGGCAGTATAATCGCTGCTATGACGCACAACCAAGCTACAAGGCGTAAAGGCATCAAGTGTTCACCCAATAACTCCACCAATACATGCCCAATAACTATCGTGCCACTTGCCATCCATCCACCCTCTGCATGCGCATACTTATGCATCCAATAGAGCGGGTCCATTTCATTACCCAAACCCTCAAATACATAACGCAGCGAGCATACGAGCGCGAATAAAATCAAAAGCCACCACCCGCAACGGACGAAATATGTTTTATTTTTATCCATTATTATAATGCGCATTGATATAATCGCAAATCATATCCACCTCTTCTATCGTGAGGTCATAATACAAAGGCAATCGCACCAAGCAGTCTGCATAACGGTCACATTGCAGCAATGCCCGACCATCATGCTTATCTTGATAATAATCCGAACTATGCAAACTCAAGTAATGGAACACTGCCAAGATACCATTCGCTTTCATCGTCGCTATCAATGCCGTACGACTTGCCAAATCAGGCAACACCAAATAGAACATATGCGCATTAAGCGAAGCGTATTCAGGAATATGTGGCAAAGTAAAAAAGCCTTTGCTTGCTAAGGGTTCCAAGCGCTCTTTATAGCGATTCCACAACAACTTACGCTTTTCTTGTATCTCATCAACACTCTCTAACTGTGCCCAAAGGAATGCTGCATTCACCTCACTCGGCAAAAACGAACTGCCCATATCCACCCATCCATACTTATTCACTTCACCACGGAAAAACTCTGCTCGGTTGGTACCCTTCTCCCAAATAATCTCCGCACGATGGATAAACTTCTCGTCATTAATAACCAGCAAACCACCTTCGCCGCCAGCCGTTATATTCTTCGTCTCATGGAAGGAGAACGCAGCAAGGTGACCAATACCACCGAGCGGTTGCCCCTTATAATACGAGTCAATAGCCTGCGCCGCATCCTCTACCACTATAAGGTTATGCTTTTTCGCTACCTCCATAATAGCATCCATATCGCATGCCACACCAGCATAATGCACAGGTACAATCACACGCGTACGAGGAGTAATAAGCGACTCCAAACTATCCGCATCTAAGTTCGGGTTACAACCCATCGAGTCTGCAAAAACAATCTTCGCGCCCTCGCGCAAGAAAGCCAATGCCGTAGAAACAAAGGTATAACTTGGTACAATAACCTCGTCGCCTGGCTGCAATCCACAAAGCATGGCGCACATCTCTAAAGCGTCCGTACCGCTCGTGGTGAGTAGCGTCTTCTTAAATCCATAACGGGATTCAAACCACTGCTGGCAACGCTTAGTGAACTTACCATTACCTGACAACTTACCCTCATGAACCGCCTCGTACATGTAGTGCGTCTCTTTGCCTGTCAAATGAGGTTTATTAAATGGAATCTGCATAGTGATTGATTGTATTTATAAGAGCGATACATCCCACCATCCTCCCGGATGGCAAAAGAACAGCACCGCGCCTATCATAATGATAATTATTGCTATTATTTTTCGTTTCGTTATCTTCTCGCCAAAACACATCCATGCCGCGATAGGTATCAGCAAGTAATTAATACACTCGATAATACTTACCTCTTGAGCCAACACCCCCATATAAATAGCCAATAGATTGATTACCAAACTGACCACCATCAGTCCATAACCACCTATCACCCATATATTCACATACTCACGCCACCAAGAAGCATGGCGCTTCTTAGCACTCTTCTTGAGCATCATTTGACTCACCACGCCCAAAACGGCACTTACTATAACCAGTATATATCCCATCTTATTCGTTCGATTTAGCGTACAATGCGATACCTCCCATAATAATCCCGGTAGCCAGTAGTTTCATCGGCGTAATGGGTTCGTCATAGCAGATAGCCAACAAGACCATAATGAAAAACAAACTCAAGCCCTTGAACATATACGCCACACCCAACTCTATACGCTTGAGTATCTGCTGCCACGCAATAGCATAAACACCCAATGTGGCCACCAAGAGCACAAAACCCACACACCACTCCATGGTGAGTGGTTGCTGCAAACCCGTGTACTTCATAATCACCGATATACCTGCATAGAAGAGGTACACGAGCACTAAGGATATATATTGCACTGTCTTATTCATCGCATTTCTTTGATCACTCTCGCAGGATTGCCTGCCACCACTGCATAATCGGGCACATCGTGTGTCACAATCGCACCCGCAGCCACTACCGCCTCTTTGCCGATACGAGTACAACTGGGTAAGATAGTCACATTACTGCCTATATAGGCCTTTTGCTCTATCACCAAGGTGGTCTGTTCGGTAGGATTAACTCCCGTGCGGCGCAACTCGCTTATATCATGCTTATGCGTAATAATATGCGTGCCTTGCAAAATCCACACTTCGTCCTCAATAGTCAGATGCCCTGTATAATCAAGCAGCACATCGTGACTGATAAAGACATTCTTACCTATCGAGATACTACCCGTCACTTGCCTATGCTCCCTATCGATATGCACATTATGCCCCACATGTAATCCCTTACCTGCCTTGAAAAGGCGGCGGTACTTACTATCACGCCACTGCAATCCAATAGGCAAGTCAAACCAATTACTCATTACCAAGCGCTGACCCACCATGCGGTGTAATTGCTCTAAATTATAACGAACTTGTGCATTCATATTTATACGATTTCATCGATCATAAACTTAGGACGCTGTTTGGTTTCCAAGAAAATACGACCTATATACTCACCCAATACACCCAAGAAAGCAAAATTAAGACCGAATAAGAAGAGCATGAGAACCATCATACTCGTCCATCCTGCCACCACATTACCCACCAACTTATATATAATCAGCGCCAATGCAGCCATCATACTTCCCACACATAGTAATGCACCCAGATAGGTTACAATACGGATAGGGAACATAGAGAAAGAGAAAATACGAGCGAAAGTGAGGGCTAACATCTTACTCAGATTATATCCACTCTTACCTGCAAAACGCGCATCACGCTTGAGCGGTACTGCTACATAACGGCTACCGATATAATAGAGCAAACTAACCGTCGTAGCTGTTTTCTCTGGGAAATTACGCAGTTCCTCCACTACACTCTTTTTCATCACACGGAAGATACCCAAACGCGGCATGGTATGTATCTCCGTAATGGAATTACTTACTCTCTGGAAAAGACGAGAAACAGCCAACTTAAATCGGCTATCCTTACGCTCCTCCCATTGGGCTATCGCCATTGTGGCCTTTTCATCTGCCAACAACGCGTCTATCAACACAGGTATATCCTCAGGCCTATCTTGCAAATCTGAATCCATCAGTACAATCAGTTCTTTGCTCGTTAACGACAAACCCGCAGCGATAGCACTCTGCTGACCGAAATTGCGACTCAAACGCACCGCCTTGATAGATGCGTTCGCTTGACGAACAGCCAACATCTGCAACCATGAGTCATCACGACTACCATCGTCCACCAAGATAATCTCGTAATCAGCCGTGATAGACTCTAATACAGGACTGAGACGCTTAATCAACTCGTGAATAACTTCACTGTCATTATAAATCGGCACTACCACCGAGATAGATTGTTTGTATATCATATTTTTTCTATTAGTCGAATGTTACAAATGGGAACGATTGAATATCCTCTTCATACACCCGCAGCAAGTCACTCATCGTCTCGCCACGCATCACCAAGTGACCAATACGATCATAGGCTGTACGGAAAGCATGCACTTCCTCGCCTATCTGCGGATAAATATCGCACGCCACCACCTCCTTACATGACGGTATTTGGCGTCCTTTCACCACACCTGTCTGCGTAGAGAAAGGAGTAAACACCAACGCAGGATAAAGAGCTTGTACAGGTATCTCTGGCAGCGATAATCCACACGCGCCGCAGAGTATGTATTCGTAGTAATTGATTCCAAAACACTCGCTCACCAATTCAGGCAAACATGTAGCACCCGCGCGCGCACCAATCTCCAGCACATACACCTTATCATCACTCAGGATAAAATCCGCATTGATAGCACAGTTATCTATTTGCAAAGCGGCTATACATTTGCGCAACTGTTCCTCCACATCTGCCTGCAACGATTGTTCCGATGAATAGGGCGCAAAATGCCCCACAGGAATACCACTTGCACCGCGATAAATAAGATCCCCGTGTAGCATCACAAACTGCAACTCACCATTGCGCACATATGCCTGCGCACCAAATTCCTCTCCATCCACAAACTGCTCCAGAACCATACTACTCGCATGCGTGTACGACTGTACCTCCGCATAAGCTGCTCGAAGGGTCGTCTCATCTCGACACACCACTACCCCTTTGCTACCACTACCATCCACAATCTTCAGCACCACAGGATAACCCAATTCGGTTGCTGCCATTAGCATAGATTCCTCAGAAAAAACTTCCCTATAGGCAGCCGTGCGCACGCCCTCACGCGCAAAGGCGTTTTTCATCAGCAATTTATTGCTCGACACTACAGAAGACTCGTAACTGGGGCCCAACAAACCCAACGCGTCCACCACCTTACCTATCGTAGGCAAGATAAAATCCGACCCACAACCTACTATCGCGTCTATCTCTTCTTCCTTCGCTATGCCAATCACCGCCTCAGCGTCCATAATATCCACATCATACCATTGCGAGGCCAACGCATAACCAGGGTAATCACCAGGATAACCCAACACCACCACTCTACAACCCATCTCTCGTGCCGTTTGTATGAGCGGATATTGATAGCGACCACCACCCAACACCATAACCGTCTTACCACGAAGTGTCTCAAATCGTCCGTTGGAATCGCAATAAATGAAATATCCACTCCTATCGCCGCTACAAGTCAAAGCGCGTATCTCCGTATCCGTCTGCTCAGCACAAACAATACTCGCATATTGCGACGCATGCGTGATATATGACTGCACCTCTGGTGTCTCGGCACTCAAGAAATGAACACCACTATACGCATTTTTCGTCTTCACAGGCACCACCTCCATACCAAGTGCCACTTCAATCACTCCTTGCACAAAATCATACCCCGTACTCAGACGAACCAAATCGCTACCAATAAAATCACCACCCATTCGTCCGCCTATCTCCATCACCACCACACGACCCTCAGCGGTAATCTTATACTCCGCATGACTCGCACCATTAGTAAGCGCCAAAGCATCCAAGGCACGCATAGTGATCGCATAAATATCGTCTTGCTTCGCTGCTGGTAAGTTAGAAGGTTGGTGGTGAGCCAACTCCACAAAATGCGGAGCTCCGGTTGTCTCTTTATCAGTAATCTGCAGCGCGTAGTGCGTGCCCCTACACGATAACATCTCCACACTGATCTCGCGTCCCTCAATAAACTCCTCCACCATTGCTTCGCCCTTAAAAGACACACGCACTGCCTCCTTAATAGCAGCTTCCAATTGTGCCTTATCCTCCACCTTACTCACCGCCAAACTGCCACTCCTATCCGACGGCTTCACAATAAGCGGAAAAGACATATACTCCAGTGCTTTCTCGTCGTATTCATGCACACATACATAGCGAGGACAATCCACTCCCGCGCCACTGAGCGCTTGACGCATCAGATACTTATTATTAGCACCCAAAGCCGCAGCATAACTATTCCCCGCCAATCCCATCTGCTCTGCCACATACGCCACTGTAGGCGCCGCCACATCGCTCGCTATCGTACATATACCATCTATCTTCTCCTCGCGGCAGATAGCCAAAATAGTCTCTTTCTCCACAATAGAGATAGGATAGAATACATCGCATAAATCGCGACACACTGCTCCTTCTTCCCACGCAAAGCAAAGCGTACGCAACCCCATATTGTGGGCGCGTTCTATCAAGGGTTTCTGCAAATAACCGGCTCCTATAATGGCTAATGTCTTCATTCTACTTGAATCTGAATTAAAGCATAGTTACTATTATGACATATGGGACGAATCTTGGTTTTTACACCATAATGCTTCTCTATCTGCTCACATATACGCGGTATGGCCGTACGAGGCTGGTGATACTCAACCGATGTAAATACATACATATCATCACGCAATAACACACGATAGCTATCACCTACATGCCTATGCAGTGGACACCAAGTTAACCATCCTAAGGTATATTTTTTATATGGCAGTGCCCATATATTCCATGGATTAGCACCTTCCATTCGCATAGCAGAACCAAGCGTCATCACATATGCATCACTCGGCACATAACTCAGCACTGGTAACTGCTGTTCACGCCATACATACCTATTATGTTTAGCTATGATCACTTCGTTATGTATCTGCCATACATACCATCCACTCAAAACAACCATCACCACGCCTATTCCCCACCTACGCTTTAGTCCTGTTGTCTTAGGCAGTAACATAAAATCCGTCACCAAAAGGGGCAGTAACATACAGATAAACACCCTATATTTCAAGAATCCATCCATACTCACATGCACTATCAATGCCGCCACAAAGAGCGAATAAGCAATCAAGAAAATATATTTGGTCTTATTACCTGTCGTTAGAATCATCAGCACCAACAATGCCAATAAAATACTTATCTCCACCGCGTATTTCTCCATACGATGCAGATTAGACAACTGCTCATCCAATGGCACCGCACCCACTATAGCACTGAGTTGCCGAATAGCCTTCAGATCTATTTGCTCTGGATCAGGTATAAAACGCAAGAGCAGTTGATAATCTATCCAATCCACTTCCTTTGGCAACTGATTAGGTTGCAGTTTATACGCATTCGGATTGTCATTCAACTGCGCCCGCAATTGATTATACTCACGATAATAACGCCATTCACTATCACGCTCATATGCATAACGATTAACCGCACGACAACCTACAATCAGCACTAACATCACCACGATAGGTATATATCTGCGCCAATTCAAACGCAATACATACACAATGATTGGCGCCATCAATAATCCCACTAATCCAGCAGCCATAAATCGAATCAAAGCGGCTATCACTACCAGCAACACACCCAACCAGCGACTACTCGTTCGCTCGCGCATTAGCAACACACAACCCGCCAAGCACACAAAACCTGCGGTCGTCGTAAACTGCAAAGAAATCACTATACGGCTCCATAATACATATAGAACCAACAACCACAAACCCTTTTCCCAACGAGCACGATTAGGAGTAGTAAGAATACAATAGGATAAAAAACTCATGGAGAGTATATGCAGCACCATGAATGAAAGTGTGTACCATTCAATGCCACTCGTCCAACCATACAAAAGCGTCAGCACATACCCATAAAGCACATTGATATATACCAAGTGATAATCAGGCACTCCCGAATACGAACCATTCGCTATCATCGCCATCATGATATCATCGTTCTCCTCATAACGGATTGGCAACACCGCTGACAAAATTGCCACAAAAGCGATATTCGCCATCAGCACCAAGGCAAACAGCGCATAACGATTAGCTACTATTTTTTGTATCACTTGGTTCATTCTATTACCAAATTGCTTGAATCAATATAACCATCATCCAGCCGCAGCAGATCAGTTTGAGCACCGTGCCACATAAAATACCTATAAAACTACCCCAACCGGCACGCAAGGCTTCTTTCTGTCCCTTGCCACCTATCAACTCTCCCACTATTGCACCCACCAGCGGACCGACGATAATACCTATCGCGCCAAAGAACATACCCACAAATACACCTATCGTACTTCCCCATACGCCGTATTTCGTTCCGCCATAACGCTTCGTACCCCAAGCAGGAATCACATAATCCAACACAGATACGAGTATTGTCACCACACCCCATATAACTAAGGTTTGCCACGAGAAGTCAATACGCTCCGTAGCTTGGGCAATCCACAAACCCGCATAAGCCACAGGAATACCTGGCAATCCTGGTAATATACTACCCAATATGCCGATTATCATACATATCCCTGCAATAACAAGTAATACTATTTCCATTTTTTATTATATTTTTTTTCTCATCAACATAGCACCTAATCGGTACACCAACGGACAATGCGCGTACATATACCGCCCATACTCAACCATCTCGCCACCAAACTCCGCCTTGAAATCACGCACACCATATTGCTCATCAGGACGACCCGCGCCCATCAAATCCAATTGTGCTATACCCATACGCTCAGCCAATTGTATCTCTGCGTACTTAGTGAGCGAAGCGGGAGAGATCACACGCCGCTGGTCATCACGACCACACGCATACCATTCATACATCACCCGACCTTCCCACAAGATACACACCGAACCACCAATAATTCGCCCTTCATGCTCTATTAAGATGAAACGACACACATCTGAGACATACAAACGCTCCCATGTATCCCACGAAGGAAGTGGCTTATGTATCCGACGCACATATAAGTCGCGCAGCACATCATAATACTCTCTTACTTGCACCAAGGTGGGTTGCTCCACCACCCGTACTCCTTTCTGCACCGACGAATCAATACGCCTACGCTTACTCTTACCTATCCGCGAAATAGCCGCCTGTGCATTGCTCGTATCAATCCGTATATTCAAATGCGGCATATACCGCCACCCATCTTGCTCTACCACTCCGCGCCATGCACTATGGTCACACAGATTACGAATCTCCACATAAATAGTGTCACTCGTCTGCTCCTTAATAGCCGCCATCAATCGGCGATAAGCCTCAGCACTAATATCATCACTCACCATCACTCCACCCATAATCACCGCACGGCGACTCAACCACTGCCCTATCTTAATTCGCGCTTGTGGACGCATGATGACAGCCACACCACATAGCATCTCTTCCTCAGCCACACCCACTACCTCCATACGATAATCAGGCAAAGAAGAGAGCAATCGATACGCCTCCTCTGTTTGCCACCAAGTAGCAGTAGAGGACTCACGCACCAACTGCGCCCATTGCCTCTTATCTATCTGCTCATATGTGCGTAGCACGCTTATTCCCATCGCCTGTCTTTTGCTAATAACCGTCCCAAACCATGCAACCAAGTGGTTGCCACCATATGGCGCGCATAGGACGGACTGTACGAACGGATACGCTTCGCATTGCGCAGACGAAGGCGCATCGTATGCCACTTACGCAACCAGCGATTAGACACAACCTTCCCACCTTGACTTTTCTCCTCACCTAATCGACCCTCGAGCATATCTACCAACAAAACCTCAGCACGCCGAGCACAACGATGGGTATAGAATGGCGCTTCCGCTTGCGGCAAACCCAAGTATTTCACCAAGATATACATATACACTTGCCATACATCCATCAGCGCCAAACCACGCAAGTCGCGCTCTAACTGCTCACGGTCTATATCCGATGCACGGCGGTGAAGCAGCAACACTAAATCACATAACTGACGAATAGACGCTCCTTGCGACAACACATGCTCCCACGAATGAAGCATCACCATCAATGCGTTAAAAGTCACTTCAGGCACACGAACCGTCAATCCATCCACTTCTATCTCCTCCGCCTCACGCATTCCTATTGCCTCCATACAAGCATAACGGCGCACATCTGTCGGGTGTTGCAAACCCATCGAAACACGGTGTACCTCAATAGACACCCCATCAGCAATCAAGTTGTAATGCTTGTAATGATCCAACTCCTCATCAAAGCGAAGAGCGTTAGGAAAAGTAGCGCGCATCGCAGCACATGCCGCATGGTATTGATCTGCCCCCACAAAGATATCCACATCACCCCACGCACGCTGCTGAGGCGTTGGGTAATAGACAGCCAAACCCGCACCTTTCATCAGCACAGCATACACGCCATGCTGCTCACAGGCTTCCCACACACGACGCAAGGTTAACTGCAAATGTGCTTGTTGTTGCATCGTATGCACACAAATCTGCTTCATGCGAAGACGCAAAGGCGCAGGCACCTCCATGGTATCCAACCACGACTCTTCAGACAGCAACTGCGTATATACCAACGGACCAGTACCCTGTTGTTCACACAAAGCCATCACAGCACCCATTTCATCCTCACTACTCTGTACTCGATACTCACTACTCTGTACTCGGTACTCACTACTCCCTACTCTTAGCGCCTTTTGTACCAAATGTAAATATGTATGAAATACTGCCTTCATTGAGTCAAATTGTATTATAATACAAATCGGGTGCAAATTTACTACTTTTTTTTTATATATGCAAGCGTGTGTGCATTTTTGTGCTTCTTTGTTGGGTTCTCTATGCTATCCAGCAATCTGGAGTCCTGGAAATCCAGCCCTCCTTCCTTATCGTCCTTAGAGACCTTAGAGTCCTTATTGTCCTTACTTTTGTAGCGCATTTGCAGCAGTAACACATATGTTATTCATATGTTATTCTTATGTGATTCATATGTTATTCGTATGTTATTAAGCCGACCACAAGATAGGAACATAAAATTCTCAAAATAGCCTCATATATGATTTTCCACTCTGTAAATTTGGTACTTTCAAAAATTATTACTACCTTTGCACCGCAAACTCACGCAGAGGGCGTCTGCACGACACCACGGCTGAGGGAGCAGACATATTTAAAGCGTACATTAACGCTGTATTCTGATGCTTTAGAACTTCTCAACTTCTACACATTGTGTTCAGAATTAGCCGCAATCGACGCTCCATTTGGTATATTCCATATTAGATGCTATTTCTGTAGTGTCTAATGTGATTATATATCGGTGTGGAGTTCGCATTGTTGGTTCTAACACAATAGGCAATGCGAAGGCCTTAAAGCATGGAACTAACAACTGTTGAATTCCACGCTTTTTTTATGTCCATCACAAAATAAAATGTATGGATATGAATAACAAAAAACTCATTCTGCGGGGCTTAAGTCTATTATGCTTAACAACTATTCTCCTATACCCGCACATCGCCTATGCGATAACCAACTCCGCAGGATTATCCTATGTATGCACAGGACTGATTTTCATTCTTCCAATTGTTACATTAGTCTCACTCATTTCGAATAAATGGATTTACTCCATTAGTACCATTATTTTGACTATCTTGGCTATAATTGACCTCACAATGGTTGATCTATACAACGAGTATCTGTTGCCCGGAGGAATTATTTCTACCATTAAAACAAACCCACAAGAAGCAACTGAGTTTTACAAGACGAACTTATTAGAAATTGTACGCTGGATACCTATACTCATTTTGTGTATAGTGGCATGTCTCGCATATACAAAAAGCACATTCCGCAAGTTCAAATATGTTCCTGCGATTATCTCCTTCATTCTCATAACTACTTTTGTGTCTTATAAGATACACGGATTTTATCACAGCAAAACAACTTGGAGATACTACATTGAAAACAGAATATTAAATAGACCACCTTACAATATTCCATTCCAAACATACCAAGCAGGCGTATTACTCAAAAGAGTAAAATTAGCAGAGAATATGAAAAATATTCATATGGGAGCATACAGAACACAAGTTCCTGAAAACAAAAAAGAGATTTATGTTTTTGCCATAGGCGAGTCGTTACGATACGACAACCTATCACTAAATGGCATATATCATCGTCCTACTACGCCAAGATTAGAACAATTATCTAACCTCATACTCTTTGACGATTATTACTCGCAGGCTTGTCTAACAATGTTCTCCGTACCACAACTCGTCACAAGAGCCACGCCTGACAATTACGAATTGAATTATGCAGAACGATCAGTAGTTGAACCTTTTAGAGAATGTGGTTTTAAGGTCTTTGCCGTCATTAGTGAAACAAACCTTTTATCTTATGAGAAGTATTTAACGAACGGCGCTGACTCACTAATCATTGTACCTAATATAGTACAAGACGGAGAAATTTTATCAGGTGATAAAACAATCGTACACATTATTGACTCCTTAGCACAAATACACAACAAACTATTTGTAATTACCCAATTCTACGGAAATCACAGTTTCTTTACCAACTATGAAAAAGCATTTGAGCAATATAATCCTAATTCAAACAACTGCCCACCCGAATTAGTAAGAGATAGCATCATGCTTATCAATGCCTACGACAACAGCATTCTATATACCGATTATATTCTATCTTCATTAATAAAAACAATCGACCAACCGAATACTGTTTCAGCATTAATGTTTGTTTCCGACCACGGCGAAAATATCTCACAAGGAGGAGCTGGGCATGGAGGTGATTGCGCACCTATAAAACAAGAATATCATGTACCTTTCATATTCTGGTGGTCAGAAGAATATGCCAAGCAATATAGCACTAAGATACAATGTGCAATACAAAATAAAAAGGCAAAAATGAATGGTGATAATATTTATTATAGTGTTTGCGATTTAGCCGACATACAACTCGCAGAACAATATAATAAACCCTCTTGGAGTGTTTTGTCTTTAGACTTTGAAGAACACGAGCGCTTAATTCTTGTCCCCGACGGGAAAACTTGTATTCATATAGATAATCTCGAATAATCCCCCCTCTAATGATTTACGAGTCAATCTCGGTACTATCTCGAATCAATCACTCCTTAATGCTCCTTAAAGACCTTAAAGACCTTACGGACCCTTCCTGCGCAACTGTTTTTGAAGCGTAGCGCTTTTTTGTTAGTGAGTAAAACGAACGCGTTTTTGTGAGGCGGATGATAAATATGACACGATAATGTAAAATTTATCTTTGTT
>CALATT010000052.1 GCA_937891905.1 uncultured Bacteroidales bacterium
AGTGAAGTGCCGTATGTGGTGGCTCTCTTGAGTCCAACGAGGCGTATATATCGTCCTCGCGCACGCATATTATTCTGCGCGAAAGCGTCTGCGAGTGGTATTTGCTGTACTCCTCCGCTGGAAGTGAGTGTGACTGTTTGCCAGTTGCGTTGGTCGTCAGAGAGGCCGATAGTGAACTCTGTGGCATAGGCTGCTTCCCATCGCAGGATGAGGTGGTCTATATAGCAGGTCTGTTGTAGGTCAATGATGGCGTATTCATTATCTTGGTGTTGTGATCCCCATCGTGTGTTTTTATCTCCGTCTGTGAGTGAGACGGCTTTGGTGCCTGCATTCTCTTCCGAAGACACTTGTACGGGTTTATGCAGCGCAAGGTTGGGGTAAGGTAAGTTCCACGCCATAGGGTCTTTCTGCACCTGTATGGATTGTTCGATAGGTGCGGTATGGATGATAGGCGCTTGGCCGTCATCCGAGATGAGCGTGAGTGCATTGGGTTGGGCACTGAAGGTAGTATCTTTAGCACCGAAGAAACGCACGGTAGTGGCCGTAGAAGCGGCGTTGTAGATAGCATAAGTGGTGACACCTGTGATGGTGTCGGTGTATGCGCATGCGAGTGGGTGCGAAGTTTGTATATCGAATCGTTTTTCTCCTAAGGAGCGGTGGGTATGTGCGAGCCAATAGGTGATACCTCCCGTGTCGGGGTTCTTGGCGAGTGCTTTACCCATGCGGTCCATGCGGTCCCAGACGCGCGCGGCTGAGTCGGCATCAAAGAGGGAGAGATAGGAGAGGCATACATTACCTAAACCTGATTCGTCGCCTAATCCGCCTGAAGTGGCTTCGTAATCGCCCACTTCTTTTTTGGCATACATCTGGGTGTAGTCCCAGCGGGCGAACGGAAGG
The DNA here is from genome assembly GCA_937891905.1 of uncultured Bacteroidales bacterium. Lineage (GTDB taxonomy): Bacteria > Bacteroidota > Bacteroidia > Bacteroidales > Paludibacteraceae > Colicola. The sequence goes on from CALATT010000052.1 coordinate 898, forward strand.
TCGTAGGAGAAATAATTGGTGAGGACAGGTGAGATGGGCAACCATTGGATGGAGTGCATCCATACGGGGTCGCCAGAGAACCAAGTCCACCATCCTACTCCTTGCATGGTGAGATTACAGCAGTAAGGGTGCTGGTATTTGGTGTAGTCTATATTGCGTCTATTGCGGTCGAACCAATACTCGGCGGTTGCTTTGGCTTCCAAGGTATAGCCATAGATACCTGCGTCCATCATTTGCTCATCTTCGAGTGCTGCACCAAGCATGTAGATACCACCCCACCCTTGCATCGCTTCGCTGGATGACTCTTGTCCGTTACCATTGCCTGCATTGCCCATTCCTCCTGCGAAAGAGTGTCCACAATAGGGGTTGAAAGTGCGGAAACGGGGGTAGCGTGACTCATCTCTCAGCCATGAGGCGTAGTCTAATGCCACTTCGCGGATGATGGGTCCGTATTGGGTTTTGAAGTCCTTATCGAGCATACATAATACAGCAGAAGCATAGACAAAATAGCCATAATGGAAATGATGATCATTGAAGGTATCTGAGTCGTAGGAGGGGTCAAAACCCACCATAGCACCCCATTTAGGGTAGCGCGCGAAATACATATTCTGTTCTCCTGGCGTATAGGTGTACCAGTTGATGAGTGTCTCTTTGAGTCGTTTGCGTGCTTGATGGAAGAGTTGTTCATCACCCATCTGCATAGCAAAGGTCATGTAATGCATCATTTGCGTGAGTCCTTTGCCTCCCCAATAGGTGTCAGCACCGAACGAACCTTTCTGCACATAGTCTTTCACCAATTCGGTCATGCGTTGAGCGGAGTATCCTTGCTTCCACTCCTTGGGCGCTGGGAAGAAAGGCAGCATGCCCGCGGTGGGATAGCGAAAGGCGAAATCATTGCCGCTCATGAGGCGCATCTCGCCGCGAGGAGAGAGGTAGGTGGGGTTAGTATTGAGTAGTGAGTAGTGAGTAGTGAGTACAGAGTATTGAGTAGTGAGATTGGAGAGGGGTTCGGCACTATAGTAGTGATGCGGCAAGAAAGCCATGAGGCATGGGGCTTTCTGAAGTGGGTCATTGGTGAATGGGTCTTGGGTGTAGACACGGAAATAGGTGTCTAAGAAAGCTTGCTCTCTATTGACCTGATAGTCAGCGATGGTGCGTCTGGGTACGCGCCATGCGTAGGATTGTATATCGGCCTCGGTGAGTCCTTCTGTGAGCCATGCTACTACGGTGAGTGACTGCTGCTGATTGGTGCGTTGTAGTACGGCGAAATGCGCGATATTAGGATTGGTGGCAGTGACCGCTATTCCTTCGCCTTCTATCCACACGAGTGGCGAACCTTGCATACAGGTGACGCGCACCCACTGATCACCATCCTGCATGATGAAAGAGACCATGAAGTCAGACCAGTTGTCTATGAGTGCTTCTTGGAAGAGAGCTTTATTACCTGTGACGGTATTGACAAAAGAGAGTGTGAGGGGTGTATCCCATTTGACCTCACATCCTGTGGGTTCCCAATAAGAAGGATAACCCATCTGTACTCCGCTCTCATTGGCTTCCACCCATCCTGGATAGCACCATAGTTTGCCTGTCCAAGGGTTGGTAAGGGCATATGTCCACCAGTCATTGGTTGGCAGTGTGCGTGTGCCGGGTTGTAGTCCATCGGGTGTGCCTAACTGCTGCAAGAGCGAGTCGGGCAAGTAGAGGCGCTTGTGCTCCATCTGATAGGCTTGACAACCGCCATGCAAAGAGGATTGGCTCTCGGCTAATGGCACGAAAGAGGCATAAGAACCGGAACCGATAGTGACTGCTTGCTGCGCGTATGTTATCTGCGCTACGAGGACTATGAGGGCAAGGAGGAGGAGTCTGCGCATGATTTTGTATTGATGATTTTTAATTTTGACAAAAATAATAAAAATAAGATAAAAATATAAAAAACATTTTAATGGTAAATAAA
>CALATT010000053.1 GCA_937891905.1 uncultured Bacteroidales bacterium
GGTTCTCCACATCCGCAGGATGTAAATGCCTTTGCGACAGCAAAAATATAAAAAAACATAGTATATACTGAATGGCAATTGATCAGAACACATTGAAGCAAGCTGTTTATCCTATTGTGGGTGCATGCCACGAGGTGCATAAACACTTAGGAGCATTTCTAAATGAATATATGTACCAAGATGCGTTAGCTATCGAATTATCTTGCCGTAATATCCCTTATGAGAAGGAGTTTGCTTTCTCTGCTGATTACAAGGGACAAAGGATAGAGCACCAGCATAAGGCAGATTTTTGCGTACATGGAGCAGACACAGATATTTTAATTGAATGCAAAGCTGCTGATAAATTGATAGATACTCATCGTCAGCAACTATGGAACTATATGCGCCTATCGGGTATTCATGTAGGAGTGCTATATAATTTTGCTCCTATGTATGCCCAATGTGAAAAATATTATTACGATCCTGTGACAGTTCGTATGATTGCATTTTAAGAATAACTACTAATAAGCTAAGATGTTTTTACTATTTTTGTTATAAATAAAAAGATAAATAATTAAATGAAAAAACATATGAAAAAGCAAGTATTGATGATCTTGGCAGCGATGATGGTATTCGCAGGTTGCCAAAATGGAACAAAGCAAGCAGAGCAGACAGCAAGTATAGATCTCAAAGAGGTTTCAGAGGCGCTGTATGATAGTACGGTCAATGCGATAGAGGTGGCAGAGACGCAAGAGGCAAAAGACCTCATTATTGAGCAATACATAGATACACTATATGCCTTATTGGATGAGCATATGGGTGCTATCTATTCCGATACCCTCTTCTCTGGTGTATCGTATATGTTCACTCAGGAGCAGAAGCAAAACTTGTTTGCTAAGATGCCTAAAGAGATGTTGGAGTCTGAGACGATTGAGCCGATGCACAAGACTTTCCTATTGGAGGTAGCCACTTCGGCAGGCAATCCTTATACTGATTTCACAGCGCTGACGCCAGAAGGCGAAGAGTTGTCTTTGAGCGAATTGGTGGGCAAGACGGACTATGTGCTCGTGGATTTCTGGGCATCATGGTGTGGCCCTTGTCGCCGCCTGATCCCTGTGCTCAAGGATGTGTATGCATCGCAACCTAAAGGACGATTGCAAATACTGAGTTGCAGTTGCGACCGCGACGAGGATGCGTGGCGTCAGGCTTTAGAGGAGGAGCAGATGCCTTGGCCACAGATGCGCGAAGATGAGCAATATGTATGCAATGATAAATACGGCGTGGTGGGTATCCCCACTACTATCCTTATTGATAAAGAGGGTGTAATCATCGCACGCAATCCCGATGAGGCAGAGTTGGAGGCTATCCTTTGGGGCGAATAGAAAGTTGAAAAAATTAAAAAAATAAATATATGCGAGTTATTATTCAACCATCGTATGACCTACTTAGTAAGTGGGCTGCGAATTATGTAGCAAAACGCATTAATGAATTCAAACCTAAGGAGGGTACCCCTTTTGTGTTGGGTTTGCCTACAGGTAGTTCTCCATTAGGTATGTACCAGGAGTTGATCAACCTGTATAAGGAGGGTAAGGTTAGTTTCCGCAATGTGGTGACATTCAATATGGATGAGTATGTGGGACTTCCCGAGGAGCATCCAGAGAGTTACCATAGTTTTATGTGGAATAACTTCTTTAATCATATCGACATCCGCAAGGAGAATGTGAATATTCTCAATGGTAATGCGGCGGACTTGGCAGCTGAATGTGCACGCTATGAGGCAAAGATAAAGAACTATGGAGGTATTCATCTATTCTTAGGTGGCATCGGTCCTGATGGGCATATAGCCTTTAACGAACCGGGTTCGTCTTTATCCAGCCGCACGCGTAAGAAAGAGTTGACAACTGATACGATTATCGCCAATAGTCGTTTCTTTGATAATGATGTGAATAAAGTGCCTAAGACTGCTTTGACAGTGGGCGTAGGTACAGTGATGGATGCGCAGGAGGTGCTGATTGTAGTGAATGGGCATAATAAAGCGCGTGCGCTGCAGCATGCTATAGAGGAACCAATCAGTCATATGTGGACTGTGAGCGCATTGCAGATGCACCCACATGGTATCATCGTGTGCGACGAGGCTGCGTGCGATGAATTGCGATTAGGTACATACAAATATTTCAAAGATATTGAACGCAATAACTTAGATCCAAATACAATCTTATAATGTTACAAATCTATAATTCATTATCTCGACTTAAAGAGACATTCAAACCATTGCATGAAGGACATGTGGGTATGTATGTGTGCGGTCCAACGGTATATGGCGATGCACATTTGGGACATGCGCGTCCTGCTATCACTTTTGACTTGCTATATCGCTACTTGCAGCACTTGGGTTATAAGGTGCGCTATGTGCGTAATATAACCGATGTAGGGCACTTGGAGCATGATGCTGATGAGGGCGAAGATAAGATAGCTAAGAAAGCGCGATTGGAGCAGTTGGAACCGATGGAAGTGGTGCAGTACTTCACCAATCGCTACCACCGCGATATGGCAGCGCTCAATGTGCTACCTCCATCTATCGAACCCCATGCGAGTGGACATATCATTGAGCAGATTGCTTTTGTGCAAAAGATACTTGATAAGGGTTATGCCTATGTGAGCAATGGGTCTGTGTATATGGATGTGGAGAAGTATGCGAAGGATTATCCATATGGCAAGTTGAGTGGCCGTAATCTGAATGATATAGTGACCGAGACACGCGAGTTGGATGGTCAGAGTGAGAAGAAACATAGTTATGATTTCGCGCTGTGGAAGAAAGCCAGTCCTGAGCATATCATGCATTGGCCCAGTCCATGGAGCGAAGGATTCCCAGGATGGCATATGGAGTGCTCTGCGATGGGAACGAAATACTTAGGCGAGCAATTCGATATCCACGGTGGAGGATTAGACCTTATCTTCCCTCACCACGAGGCAGAGATAGCACAGAGTTGTGCAGCCTTAGGTAAGGAGAGTGTGCACTATTGGATGCATAATAATATGATTACCATTGCGGGTAAGAAGATGGGTAAGAGTTATAATAACTTTATCACCCTTGAGCAGTTCTTTAGCGGTAATCATGAATTGCTGAGCAAGCCATTCGGTCCGATGGTTATCCGCTTCTTTATCCTGCAGGCACACTACCGCTCCACAGTGGATTTCTCATCCGAGGCCTTAGAGGCAGCAGAGAAAGGATTGCAGCGTATGCAAGAGGCGTATGCACGATTGATGAAACTGCAAGCAAGCGCTACCACATCAGTAGAAGTGGATGGGTTGCGTGCGCGTTGCCAAGAGGCGATGGATGATGATCTCAATTCGCCATTTGTAATTGCTGCGCTTTTCGATAGCGTGCGCGCAATCAATACAGTGGCAGATGGTAAGGGTACTATTAGCGAGGCGGACCTGAATGAACTGCGTGCTGTATGGCAGACTTATGCAATCGATATTCTCGGTCTGCGATTGGCAGAGCAGGGAGGTGATGATAGCAAGATGACCGCCTTCCATAGTGCTATCGACCTGCTATTGGGTATTCGTCTGCAAGCAAAGCAGAATAAAGATTGGGCTACGAGCGATAAGATACGCAATGAACTAACCGCTCTTGGATTCCAGATCAAAGACACAAAAGACGGATTTGAATGGAGTATCTAAGGAAGTACGAAGGAACGATGTACGAAGGACGAAGAACGGAGAACATAAGGCAAAGGATAGGGATGCTTATCCTTTGCCTTTTATCGATTCTATTGATAAACTGCGGAGGTGAGAATGCTACGGAGAAAGCACCGGAGATAATAGAAGATCACTTAGTGGCTTATCCTGGGCGTACTTTCAGCTATAAGCATAAGTTCAATGACTTGCAGTCCAAGCAAATCCAAGCTGCACAGGCGATAGGTCTTCCTCGCCCACCTCGTGATCGTGAGGACGCTGCGGCTATGCGAAAGCACTTGACGCTTATTGCCACGAATGATAATTATGTGGTGGAAGAACTGACCCACTCTGTGCCGTATTTGGTACCTGCAGCCAAGCGTGAATTGGATGCGATAGGTGCTGAATGGGCAGATATATTGCAGCGCAATGGATTGCCACATTATCGATTTTATGTAACGAGTGTGTTGCGCACGCAAGAGGGAATTAAGCGATTGCAAAAGAGTGGTAATGTGAATAGCGTATCCAAGTCATGCCATTGCTATGGCACCACTTTTGACCTCGCGTATATGCGCTATGATAAGGTAACGCGCACGCGCGATTATATGACGGAAGATAACCTCAAATTAGTTTTGGGTCAAGTGTTGCTCAATCACCAGCGAGCAGGTAAGATATATGTGAAATACGAATGGAAGCAGAGTTGCTTCCATGTGACGGTGAGAGAGTGATTATAGATGTCTTCTCTCGCGGACGATGAATAGCGCTTCTTCTCGGATATCGAGGGGGAGCGCTATATTTCTGAGTTGCATGCTTCGGCACCATCCAGGCACATCGCGCTCCTGTAATGTGGCGAATACATGCTGTATGGCAGCCACTTGTTCGGGTGTGTATTGCTCGGGGTCAATACCTGCGAGTGCATCTAATTCTTCATCATCGTAGTAGATGATCTCTGCATTGGTTTGGAGCAATGTCTCTCGTTCGCAAACGAGGTGTTCGCCACAGCAGCCGTCATCGGGTGCGTTGGTTTCGGGCGTGGTTTCGCCCGCCAATGCTTGTTTTTGGCGTTGGCGCTCACGAACCTCATAGAGGATAGCGATGAGGATACCTAATGCTATGAATATAATCAATGGAATCATTCGTCTGCTTCTACTCTATCTTCTTCTACAACGAGGTTGTCAATGATGAATGACTGGCGCTCGGTGGTGTTCTTACCCATATAGAAAGCAAGCAACTCATGCACTGAGTCCTCTTTGCGCAGTTTGACCTGGTCCAAACGAATCTCCTTACCAATAAATCCTTTGAACTCATCAGGAGATATCTCTCCGAGACCTTTAAATCGTGTTATTTCGGGATTCTTGATGTCATTGATAGCTTGCAAGCGCTCTTCTTCAGAATAGCAATAGCGTGTCTGATTCTTATCTTTGACGCGGAAGAGAGGTGTTTGGAGTATATAGACATGTCCTTTCTTGACAAGGTCAGGGAAGAACTGCAGGAAGAAAGTGAGCATCAGCAATCGTATGTGCATGCCATCCACATCGGCATCGGTAGCGATGATCACTTTATTATAGCGCAGTTCGTCCAATCCATCTTCTATATTGAGTGCCGATTGGAGGCAGTTGAATTCTTCATTCTCGTACACGACAGACTTGCTCAGTCCGTAGGAGTTGAGGGGTTTACCTCGTAATGAGAAGACGGCTTGTGTGCGCACATCGCGGCTCTTGGTGATAGAACCTGATGCAGATAGACCCTCGGTGATGAAGATAGAGGTGTCTAAGCGCAAATCATCATCTGCGTCTTTGGCTGATTTGACGGGTTTGGAGTCATTGAGGTGAATCTGACAGTCGCGCAGTTTGGGGTTATTGACAAGGTTCTTTTTCGCCCGCTCGCGTGCTGCTTTGGTGACGCCAGCGATAGCTTTGCGTTCCTTCTCGCTATCTTGTATCTTCTGCAGCATGACCTCTGTGATCTCAGGGTGCTTGTGCAAGAAATTATCAAGCTGCTGCTTGACGAAATCATTGACGAACTTATTGACGCTCAGTCCGCCGGTGGGTGACATGTCTTTCGAACCCAACTTCACTTTCGTTTGGCTCTCGAAGACGGGTTCTTCCACATTGATAGCAATAGCGCCTACAACGCCATTGCGGATATCAACGAGTTCTTGATTTTTATTAAAGAATTCCTTGATGGTGCGTCCGATAGCTTCTCTATAGGCAGCCTGGTGCGTACCTCCTTGGATAGTATGCTGACCATTGACAAAGGAGAAATACTCATCGCTATTTTGGTCGGTATGGGTGAGTGCAATCTCAATATCATCGCCTTGTATATGAATGATAGGATAGAGGGGTTCGACGGTCATATTCTCCGTAAGGAGGTCTAATAGACCATTCTTGCTCATATATTTCTTACCATTATAAATGAGCGTGAGGCCTGTATTGAGATAAGCGTAATTACGCAGCAGTTCCTCTATATAATCATCGCGGAAACGATAGTTCTCGAATAATCCTTTGCTATCATCGGGTATAAACTCAATGATAGTACCTCTTTTCTCGGTGCCAGTATAGTCCTGGATGTCTGTATCTGATGTCAGTTTGCCTTGTGCAAACTCTGCCTTGCGCATCTTGCCGTCACGGAAGGACTGCACGCTGAAATAGGATGAGAGGGCATTGACGGCTTTGGTTCCCACACCATTGAGGCCGACTGATTTTTTGAATGCCTTGCTATCGTATTTACCACCTGTATTGAGAACGGATACTACTTCCACTAATTTACCCAATGGGATACCACGACCATAGTCTCTCACTCTCACTTTGCCATCCTGTACATCCACTTCGATGGTCTTACCCTCGCCCATGCGGTATTCGTCGATGGAGTTATCGATGCTCTCTTTGATAAGCACATAGATACCATCGTCGGAGTGCGAACCATCGCCTAACTTACCGATATACATACCCGGACGGCGACGGATATGCTCCATGTCGTCAAGGTGGATGATATTTTCATCTCCGTAAGAGACAGTTTGTATTTGTTCTTTGTCGTTTTCAGCCATTATTGTAGGTTCAGTGTCTCGAGGTTATTTTTTAGTTGTGCTACGCTGCTGGCTCCTACCAATACGGAGGTGACACCTTGCTGGTCTAATACCCATGATAGAGCTTCTTGTGCGATGGTGCGTCCGTGTGTGGCAGCTTGTGCTTGGAGTTGCTGCAGATAAGCGAGCATCTCGGGTGTGCGGCGCTCGGATTTGAGGAAATGCTCTTTTGCCATGCGTGAATCGGTAGGGATACCTTGCATATAGCGGTCGGTGAGCAATCCTTGTGCCAAAGGTGAATAGGCAATAAATCCAATTCCTTCTGCTTGGCAAAGGTCAAGGATACCTTCCTCTATGGGTTCTCTATCGAGCATATTGAGTCGTCCCTGATAGATAAGGAGCGGTGTATCGTGCTCTTTGAGATAGGTGATGGCTTGACGCAAGGGTTCGAGCGGCCAATTGGAAATACCCACATAGAGTGCTTTGCCCATCTTGACAGCATCCACTAAGGCTTGTAATGTTTCCTCAATAGGTGTATTAGGGTCGAAGCGGTGTGAGTAGAATAGGTCCACATAATCCAATCCCATGCGCTTGAGCGATTGGTCCAAACTGGATAGTAGGTATTTACGGCTTCCCCATTCACCATAAGGTCCATCCCACATCCAGTATCCTGCTTTAGTGGAGATGAATAGTTCATCACGGAAGGGCGCAAAATCTTCCTTGAGCAGTTTACCCATTGTCTGTTCAGCCGAACCAGCAGGTACGCCGTAGTTGTTGGCAAGGTCGAAATGGGTGATGCCATTATCAAATGCGTAGCGAGTGATAGCACGGCTGCGCTCGAATGGATCTTCTCCACCGAAATTATGCCATAGTCCTAAACTTACTTTAGGGAGCAGTACGCCGCTCTTGCCGCATCGCGTGTATAGGTCACGCGCGTGCGCGTATCGTTGATCAGATGGGAGGTACATTAATGTGGAAAGTTTAATGTTTAATGTTGAATGTTTAATGTTGAATGTTTAGGGATTAGTGGTGGGCATCGAGAGCCTCTGCTATAGAATTAGCAATAAAAGCCATCTCTTCGGCAGGAAGAGATAACTTAGGATTGGAGAAGAGCATATCCTTCTCATTATTGATAGGTATGAGATGGATATGCACATGATTAACCTCCATGCCGATGACAGCCATTCCCACGCGTTTACATCCTGTAGCTGCTTTGATAGCGCGTGCCACTTTTTTTGCGAATACGATGAGTGATTGTAATTGCTCGTCTGTGAGGCTGAAGATATAGTCAGCTTCGGGTTCGGGCAACTTAGGAATCACCAGTGTATGTCCTTTGGTGAGCGGATGGATATCCAAAAAGGCGTAATGCTTATCGTCTTCTGCTACTTTGTAGCTTGGAATCTCTCCTTTGATGATGCGTGTGAAGAGTGTCATGATTGGTATGATTTGATGTATTAGATACTGATTTCCAAAACCTCTAATTCGAGCAATCCTGCAGGCACTTGCACTTTTGCCACTTCGCCCACTTTCTTACCCATCAGTCCTTTGGCGATAGGTGTGGTCACGGCAATCTTGCCTTCTAATGAGTTAGCGTCCGCTTCGGTCACCAATTGGTAGGTTTTTTCTTTGCCTGTATTGAGCATTTTAACGCGCACTTTGGTGAGAATTTGTACTTCATCGGTGCGGATGTCCGCGGTGTCTAATACCCTTGCGTCCATTAGTTGTCGCTTGATTTGTGCAATCTTGCTCTCCAGTACACCTTGCTCTTCTTTAGCTGCGTCGTATTCTGCGTTTTCGCTCAGGTCACCTTTCTCGCGTGCCTCTGCGATAGCGGTGATAACGCGCTGACGCTCGACGGTTTCTAAATACTGGAGTTCGTCTTTTAGTTTTTGCAGACCTTCTTCGGTCATGTAAATTACTGCCATATATACTATATAATTTTAATATTTCCGATTGAGTATCTCGTTCGCAATGATAGCTTTGCGAACTTCATCCATGTCTGTCATATCAGGGATGATATTATTTCTATTATCGTCTGTCATGATATTTTTATTTGCTAGTTCACTAGTATCCTAGTTCCCTAGTTTACTAGTACACTAGTTGCCTTCGTCTAAAAAACAATGGTCTTTGGACACTATTCTTTTTTGTCTTCGTCTAAAAAACAATAGGAAACTTCACAGCCTCCTATTGCCATTAAACCTAAACCTTAACTATGAAAATTTATTTGTTTTCGGTGCAAAAGTACTGCTTTTATTTTAATTGACCAAATTTTTTACCAAAAAAATGCGTTTTTTGCCTATTTTCCACATATTTCGCCCTTTAAAGTGGCTGCAGAGGCCTCTAAAACACGCACTTTGACTATATCTCCCACTTTTTGGTCCGTTCTGGGGAATACTACGGTTTTGTATTGCGAGGTGCGTCCGTACATGTCGTCTTTGCTTCGTTTGGAGAATCCTTCTACGAGCACTTCTACTTCTTTGCCTATCTCGCGTTGATTGGACTCGAGTGATAATTGGGTTTGTAGGGCAATGATTTCATTGAGGCGTCGCACCTTCTCTTCTTCAGATATATTATCTGGCAGATGTTTATGCGCATAGGTGCCAGGTCGCTCTGAGTATTTGAACATGAATGCTGTGTCAAATCCAACCTCTCGCATCAGGCTCAGTGTTTGCTGATGGTCCTCTATTGTCTCATCATGGAATCCGCAGAAGACATCTGTTCCGATAGCTGCATCAGGTAGGATGCGTCGGATGGCAGCAATGCGATCTAAGTACCACTCGCGTGTATATTTACGATTCATCATCTTGAGCACTTTATTGGATCCTGATTGAACTGCGAGGTGAATGAATTTGCATAGATTATCATGGCGGCTGATAGCCTCTAATGTCTTATCAGACATATCTTTGGGGTGGCTGGTGGTGAAGCGTATGCGCATATCGGGTACAGCCAGTGCCACTATCTCTAAAAGATCAGCAAAGTCCACCACTTTGCCATCGGTTTGCTCAAAGCGATAGGAATTGACATTCTGTCCGAGGAGCGTTACTTCCTTGTATCCTTTGGCGCGCAGGTCACGCACTTCATTGAGTATAGATTCCACATCTCTGCTTCGTTCGCGTCCGCGTGTATAAGGTACTACGCAGTAGGAGCAGAAATTATTACATCCGCGCATGATGCTCACAAATCCGCTGATAGAGCGTCCTATGCGTGCGGGGATGATATGGCGATAGGTTTCAGTAGTGGAAAGATGCACATTGATGGCTTTGTGGCCTTGCTCGCATTGTGCCAGTAGGTTGGGTATATCCAAATAGGCATCGGGTCCTGCCACGAAGTCCACTCCATGTTCATTGAGTAGTGTTTCGCCTAATCGCTCTGCCATACATCCGATGACGCCTATGATGATTTTGCGTCCAGCTTTCACTATCTCTGATTGGCTCTGTATGGATTTGGCGTTTAGTTCGCGCAAGCGCGCTGCCACTTTCTGCTCCGCATTATCGCGGATGGAGCATGTATTGAGAAGGATGATATCGGCTTCTTCCCATCGGTCGGTCAATTGTGCGTCGGTGGTTTGCATGATAGCAGCTACCACTTCGCTATCCGCCACATTCATCTGGCATCCGTATGTTTCAATATAGAATTTCTTGGTCATAAAGAGATATAATAACTATAAATCTACTATAAAATTTGCATAATTCAAAAAAAAGTACTACCTTTGCACTCGCTTTTGCAATGAGGTGTTGCAGGGCATCATTCGGGGAATGGCGCAGCCCGGTAGCGCAACGGTCTGGGGGACCGGAGGTCGCGTGTTCGAATCACGTTTCCCCGACAAAGAGTCATCTATGATGGCTCTTTTTTTTGTGGGTGTATCTACGATGGCTCTTTTTTATTTCACCAATGGTAGGTTCACTTCGGCGAGGGCTTGGATAGTGATAGATTGCAGGATGGTTTGCATCTCAGCATTTTTCTTTATCAATCCTATCCACCATTCTGCTTCGTCCATATTCTGGAATCCGCTCACGCGCAATGCGCTTCCTTCGCCTACGATAGGCATGGCTTGCATATCAAAGTCTCGAATGAGGAATTGCGAGAAATTGAATAGTGCCACTTCGTATAGCAGGTCATTGAGTGCTTGCTCGTCTGTGTTGGGTAATCGTAGGAGCACGATGCTCGGTTGATCACGCTCTTCGCTCCATTGCAATGTGTTATCCGTGGTGTCGGGTATTTGTTCTGTCACTTGTCCGCGCTTATCGGCCAAGGATGAAGTGGATGTGCCTTGCTGGCTCTCCATGCCTTGTCCCATCATGGCGAGCATATCTTTTGCCATGGCTCCCATCTCGCTTGAACCATGATTAGCCACGATATGCTGTAGTGATGCGATGAAGGCTTCTTGTCCCTCTGTGCGTGCCACGGAGATGGCATTGAGGAATAGGAATCGTGGCATGAGTGGCGAGAGTGGGTATTCGCGCTCTGCGTATTGGGTATTGGTTTTAACTATATCATATTGGGCGCGGGCATATGCGGTATAGGTGAGTGCATAGAGCGAGTCTTGCTCTTGGGCCATACGCTTGAGTTTATCGAAATAGTCGGGTTGTGCCACTATCTGTGCTTGGGTGGAGGTAGGATAGTAGGTAGTTATTTTCTGTCTCCATTGCGCTGCTTGGTCTTGTTGGTTATAGCGCAGGGCATATAGGTAATAGCCGTAATAGGTGTCGAGCAAGTCTGGATGGGAGGCATTGCGTTGCTCTAACTGGTGCATGGTCTCCATTGCGAGTGCTTCATCTTGTACCTTATCGCGGTATATATATACGAGTGCTATCATCGCTTGCCGCCATAGACTATCGCTCATGGCTAATGCTTCTGGCGTGCGTGGTATCTGCTGGAGATAGTATTCGGGTTTGTGTGTATCGGTTTCGTAGGTGGGAGTGATGGTGGTTGAATCGGTGGTAGGGATAGAGTCCAGTCCATCCGCATCATCTTCATCGGTATCGTAATCAGAGAAGGATGCCACCACTTGTTTGTTTTGTCGTCTCCAGTTGTCTTCCAATGTGCGTGTTCCCCATCTGCGTCTCCATTCTTGTTGTCCTTGTTTGATGAGTTGTGGATTATAGAAATACCATTCTCCTTTCTGTGCTCCTCCTCCACCGAGCATATTGGCGGTGTTGACGCTTCGTATACCGTTCTCCTGTGCCAATTCGCGCTCGTGCTGTGCTTGGAGGATAGAGTCTTGTTTTTCTTGCTCGATGAGGTCAGCTATTATCTTTTCCACGATAGCGCGTTGCTGCTCTTCGGGTAGAGTGCTCAGGTGCTGCAAGGAGTCTTGTAGGCATGCTTGTGTATAGGCGGCACTCAGTTCGTCCAGTACATCCGAGCGCTGCTGAATAGTGGTATATTGCTCATTCTCTGGGGTGAGAATAGTGAGTGCATCGCGATAGCAGGGTTGCGCATGTATATAATCCTTATTTATATAATATATATCGCCCGCGCGCACGAGGATGTCGGCTTTGGCGTAGGATGATTGTGTAGATTCGGCGATGGCTTTCTCATACATCTCCAATGCGGTGGTGGTATCGCGTAGTTGCAGGTATATATTACCCATTGTGCCGTATATGTGGTCCAGTTTATCTTTGTATTTCGATTGCTTGACCATGGTTTGCAATTGGCGCAGTGATTTCTCGCCTTGCAGTTCGGCTATTCGTATGCGTGCATTGAAATCCATCTCGTATGGAGGAGTCATGCGTATCACATCGTGGTATGCCTCGATGGCTTCATTGCGCTGTCCATTACGCTCGTATAACTGGCCTAATACATAGGCGAATCGTGGTCTATATATTTTCCGTTTTTCGTACGGTATTGCTATCTTGATGAATGGTATGGCGGCTGTGTATTGTTCGCCATGGAGCAGCACATCTGCTTTAACGGCTGCGTATAGGCGTGCGTGCTTTTTGCTCAGTGCATCTATTTGCACTCTATTGAGCATATCTTCTGCTTCGTACTGCCATCCTAATTCGGCATAGGCGCGTGCTATCCATAGGCGGCATCGTGCTATCATGTCGGCATCGTTTTCATAGAGTCGGATGACATAGTTCAGGGTGCTGATGGCGCCCAAGAAATCGCCTTTGTGAAATTCGGCTTCCGCAAGGCGCATCCATGCCATACTCATATTGGCATTAAATTCTTTGGATTGGAGCCATAGTTTATATTGTGGGTCATTGGCTCTTTTGGGATCGCGTTTAGGTTTGGATTTGATAGAATGTAGTTTGATACATTTGCGGCATTTCTCAATGGTTTTATCCATTTGTGATGCTGCTGCCTCTGCGGCGGTATGATTGCTAACGGGATAGAGGTATAGGATGCGGCTATAATCATCTTCATGCGCATCGCGTATTTGCTTGAGTCCTTCCTCGTAGGCGGTATTGCCATTATAGAGGATGTTGTATTTCACTTTTGTTTGATGGAAAGATCGTGTAGCCCATGTATTTTTTTGCGTAGAGCATCCCGTTGCGATAGTTACCGCAACGATCATCATCCATAATATGAAATAGTGCTTTTTATTCACGATATGATTTATTTTAGTCCTTTGACATGGCTTTGTGCGGCCACGAACTCTTTGAGATAGAATGGTTCAAAATAGGCTATCTCTGCTCCAGTGATATGTTTTTCTGCTTTCTCTGCCAATGCACCCATGTATTGTGCTTGAGGCACGATGTCTGGTATGAAATGCCATTGGGTGAGTAATGATTGGCATTTGGTGGCTCCATCCCCGAAATAGTATATAGGTGCAGCCGATGATTGCTGTGCAAAGTGCTCATCTACGATAGCGGCTTGCACAGGTGTGGTGGATTGCAGTGAATGGGTATATAATGCGGTATATACCTCCATGCGCCGTGCGTCAATCATGGGACATAATAGTGCCTTGGTGTCTGCTATGCTATCTACTGCTGCGGCTGCAATGATTTGTAAGGTGGGGATGGGTATGAGCGGTATATGGAGCCCATAGCATAGTCCTTTGGCGGTGCTGGTGCCGATGCGCAAACCGGTGTAGCTACCAGGTCCTTCGCTTACGGCTACAGCATCGATAGTCCATCCATTATGCTGGGCTGATTGTAGTAATTGCTCTATATAGCGAGGTAGCAACCGAGCATGGTTGCTACCTTCACTACAGATACATTGCTCTGCCGGCTTGCCATCTATGCAGATGGCCGCCGAACAGATAGATGTGCTTGTCTCAATACATAGTATTGTCATGATTACTGATGGGGATGTATTACTTCTTGTAGAAATTGAAATGATAAGCCAATTTGATACCTGCATCGAAGTAACCCAATTTCTCAGCGTAGGTGCTTGTAGCAGATAGGATATCTACATTAGCGATTCCTGTAGATGAAGGAGGAGTGACATCCATGAGTGATTTATTCACACCTTGATTTTTGAATGAGTTGAATACGCTATAGTTAGCATATGCACCCAAACCAAGTGAGTGACCATTTTGGAATTTCCACTCATATCCAATCTCTGCGGTGAGCATGACATTGATTTTGAATTGAGTTCCATTATCGGTTCCCTTGGTATTCAATTGATTGTCTTGTACAAGACCGGTGATTACCTCATTGGATACATTAACGCCTTCGGTAGGGAAGTATGCATTGATATCAGGATTCTTGATATTCTGCTTATATGGGGTATAAACAGGAATCATGAATTTAGGACCGATATTGAAGAATAGTCCGTTATTATGTATCAATGAGAACATGAGTGGCACTTCGAGTTGTATTTGACTATCGTTCTCTTTCACCTCATCGGCTTTGAGTGTATAGTCAATATCTCCATCAGAGGTGCTGATGGTGTATGAGGTATCCACAGCTGCTTTCATGCCGCTTTGTGCATATCCAACGCCGAGTCCTACGATGATACCGAGGTCCACAGGACGATTTTCTTTAGTCCAGTAATGTGCATATTGCAGGTCAAGCAATGCATCGCTACCGCATATCCACTCACCTCTCACTACGCTATGTAGCAGTGATGCAGCACCGCCACGCACGCCGATGGTGAAGCGGTGGTATCCGCTTTTGGCTGGTTCTTTCGCAGGAGTTTCTGCAGGTTGCTCAGCAGGAGTCTCAGCAGGAGTTTCTACTGGAGTCTCTACAGGTTGCTCTGCAGGTGTTTCTACAGGTGCTTGTACTGGAGCTGTAGTAGGTTGTTTTGCTGGTTCTGGTGCAGGTTGCTCAGCGGGTTGCTCAGCAGGTTTGGGTGCTGGTGTTTCCGTTGGTTGTTCTGCAGGAACTACTGTTTTGGGTACTAATGGTCCAAAGCACTCTTGGCATACCCATGATAGGATACCGCCATTGCCGTTATCGAGCATGACACCTTCTGGGAAGCGCTTTGTACCTAATTGTTTTACGATATGCACCACATCATATACCCATAGTGACATGCGCTCGCCTGTGAGGTAACGCTCGCAGTCGCGATTGATCATGACTGAGTCACCGATAGCTACATTGAATGTAGGTTGGGTTTGAGGTTGTGCATCCTGCTGTGCCGACAGGGTCGACACAACAGATGCGCATATCAGGGTGGTTGCAATTAGAATTGATTTAATAGTCTTCATTGTGCTACCTCCTATAATTATTTAACGATGTAACGTAGGGTTGATTTCATATTCTCACCGGTGAGTTCCACGAGATAGAATCCATTATCTGCATTAGCCTTCATCTGGAATGAGTCTTGTCCTGATGTGGTGTAAGTGCGTACGATTAATCCATCGGTGGTATAGATACGGATGGTGGTTTCGATCTCAGGGTTGAGGTTGTACACGGTGATTGTTTCTTCTGGTTTAGCCATCGAAGGCATGAGCATAGGTGCTCCAGCGGCTGCCTCGCATACGAGTGTATTGGTGATGCCGATATGTCCGCAGTTATTTCCTTCGCCTGGGATAGTGATTACTGCGTAGAATTCGCCTACGAGTGGTTCGCCATCCTTGGTGAGGTAATAGCCTTCGCCTACCATCTGATCCTCTGGGTCAGCTACTTGGTACCATTTCACATATTGTGCTCCTGTCACAGGATCGAGGTTCCATCCGGTGGTAGCATTGATGCTATTGAGGTTCACCATGAGCAGACGATTGCCGTATTTAGATACTGCTTCGAGGTTCACATAGATAGGATTATTTACCGTCAGATTGAGGTATGAAATGCTATCGCATGCTGCATTGGTAGCTGATACAAGTGCCACAGAATCGATGGTGCTCACATTGTATGTAGAGTCATTTGCGCTCCATGTATAGAAGTTACATGCCTCTACGGTGAGTGTATCGCGTGCGGTATTGTTATATTGTCCTACAGGGGCAACGATGCCGCACTCTGTGATGATGGAATAGCGAATAGATACCGCTTCTGTATTGGTGATGGTGGTGCTGGTGAGTGGAGCCCAGTTGATACCATCTACACTCCATTCCCATGCGATAGAGGTGACATCTGCCAATGCAGGATTAGCTGCTGCTTGTGCTGCAAGGTCAGCCTCTATCTCTGCTACCCATGCGCTCACATCGATTGTTTGGCCACGGCTGATGACAGGTGTACCAGTCAATTGAGTGATATCGAGGATAGTAGGATCGGTGAGGATGGTGATATCTATATTGGCAATACTATCGCATCCGTTGGTTAATGTGTATGTCTTGGTAGCGGTGAAAGAAGCGGTGTATGTGCTATCTTCCCATACATATTGATAACATGCAGTATCAACGGTGGTAGATGTAGCGGTATTGTAATACCATACGCTCTCTAATGTATCCTCGCACTCTGTGATCACTTCGTACATGAGGATGATAGCCTCTGTGGCAATAGGATTGCTGCTTACGGCATTGAATGTAGCGCCATCGGTGCTGTATTTCCAGATCACTTCTTTCACATCCTTGATGAGTTCAGTATCGGCTGCGATGAACTGTGATTTGATCCAGTTATCAGCACCGCTAACGCTGATAGCCTCTCCACGCTTGATGGTTGGCTGGGTAGCAAAATCGGTAATCTTATACAATTTAGGATCGGCAAGGATAGTCAGATCTAAGTATGCGATGCTATCGATACCTGTAGGTAATGTGATAGTGACGGTATCTTTGGTGGTCTGATAATATTGCTTTCCATTCCATACAAATGGAGCACAAGTGGTATCCTTGGTCCATGAATAAACCGTTTTTTGCTTATACCAATCGCTCTTGAGTGTATCACATTCGGTCACAGCCTCATACATGAGGATGATGCCCTGTGTAGCTACAGGAGTGGTATTGATATTCTGGAATGTAGCGCCATCGGTGCTGTATTTCCAGATGATCTCTGTCACATCCTTGATGAGGTCTGTATCGGCTGTGGTGAACTTATTCTTGAGTTCTGTATCTGCCGCAGCGATATCGATTGGTTGATTGAGTGCAATGATTGGTTTATTGGTCAGTTCGTCAATCTTAGGTAATACAGGATTTACTAAGATAGTCAGATCCAAGCATGCAATACTATCGCATCCGTTTGCTAATGGGAAGGTAGCAGTATCTTTGGTGCTTGCATTGTATGTTAGTCCTGCCCATTTGTATGGTGCACAAGCGGTATCTACTACTTGATAGTATGCGGTATTGTGGTAGATATCGGATAGTGTGTCTCCACATTCCGTGATGAGGTTGTATTT
This sequence comes from uncultured Bacteroidales bacterium, assembly GCA_937891905.1. Lineage (GTDB taxonomy): Bacteria > Bacteroidota > Bacteroidia > Bacteroidales > Paludibacteraceae > Colicola. The sequence goes on from CALATT010000053.1 coordinate 17,348, forward strand.
CAATATACCTGCCTCTTTATGTACCGGTGCGGTAGTGAGGTGACTGAATGTGGTGTCGGTCCATGCTGCGATAGGGCTGAATACTTCTCCAAGTGGGTCTTGGCTGTATTCCCAAATGATATTGGTGATATATTTGGTGGTATCGGTAGCATTGGTGGTGAGATAATTAGTCAACCAGTTATTAGCTGCCGTGATATCGATTGGTTGTCCACGCTTGATGGTTACCTTATCGCTGATATTATTGATAGCAGGTAGGATAGGGTTTTCCAATACGATTACGGTATAGTATGTGATAGAATCCCACATTGCCACTGCTGTATCATTGAGGAACTCGATAGAGTCTCTCCACTGGAGTGTGGTGAGGTCGGTGGTATCAATGATATGGGTGATCATGGTGAGTGAATCTACATACTCAGCACCATTACAGAGGTAGAGATAGAGTGAATCAACGACAGAGTCGCGTGGTTGCTCATCGATTACTTCTACCCAGATACGAGTGGTATTATCGGCATTGTAATTGATGAGCATATCTGCCCAACCGAGGTTCTCTAATAAGTCACGGTCGATATCTTTCCATGTATCTTCTGCTGCATTGAGGGTATAATTGATAGACTTGAGTGCTGCAGAATCACAGTCGAAATAGAGTCCTGCATTGGCTGCAGTAGCAGTATTTGCCCAGTTCTCTACATGGAGACGCAAGTCTTTTCCTTCTGGCACGCGTGTGCTATCCAATGCCACGAGATACCAGGTGGTATTTCCTGCAGGGTTTACATTTCCGTGCTCCCAGTCAAATGCCATAGGATTAGCGCAAGCATCACCTGTTACTTGTGGTGTATTGATACGCACATTAAGTGGTTGATCAGTGGTGATACGCACATAGGCAGTGAGTGAATCGGATGTGACTGCTTCGCGGATGAGGCTATCGATGAATTGTGAATCGGTGCCTTCGATAGAGTAGTTATATCCAGCGCGCTTGATAGCTGCGTCGATGAGTTCTTTGTAGGTCTTAGTCACTGTCTTGCCAGCCGCGATAGCGCGTGTGCGCTCTGGTGTGGCGAAAGTGCATTGCTCTTGCCATGTAGCGGTAACGGTTACATTAGCATTGGCTGCATTAGGATTATAGAATGCGATATTAGTAGCATCGGTGAGCACATAGTTGTTACGCATGTATGGCAAGCATACGGCGAACCATGTGGTACCTGGTTGGATAGTATAATCCACATTTGGAACCGCTAATTTAGCTTTTGCTTGTGCAGGGTCAACGGCTTTGGTGGCATAGTCAGAGAGAGACGAAGAGATGGTCAGTTTCTGATTAGTGGTCACTTTGACATACACTTCCTTGTCAGCCACGCCATAGATAGCGTATGCAGGGATATTGTGTGAAGCGGATTGTCCAGCAGCGATGGTTTTGCTACCTTGTCCCTCGAGGAGGTCGATGGTAGATACATCTTCAAATACCTCTACTTTGAGGTTGGCTGCACCGCCATGGTTCTTAGTGCTTACAAAGAGGCTCTTGCCATGCAATGATGGGTCTGCTTTGAGTTCGGCAGTATTGATCTTATACCACATGGGAGTATTAGCTGCTTGCTCGTATGCCTCAGAGAAAGCGACGCGTACGGCGTGCATGCGGTCATTACCTGTATTAGGATTAACAAGTTCTGCTTTGAATTCAAATTTACCATTACCGATGACGCGAACGAGTACGGTATCTTTTTGGATCACTTGCTCGATGGTAGAGCGCTCGATGATCTTGGTCAACTCTTGTCCATTAGAGAGGGTGTATGTCTTGCTCATCATTGCAGCGGTGATAGGGCAGTGGTATGCCACTTCGGCTGTGATGGTATTGGATGCGCCAGACAAGTTATGCACATATACCTCAGGGGTGGTGGTGAGTGTATCCAATGATGTGAGCACATCGCCTGTGAGGATATACCATGCGGTATCGGTAGTCTGTGTATAGAGTGTATTCCAATTGAGCGGAGTGATGGTGGTTGGGCACTCGATAGTGGTGAATGGTGCTGGGTCAACCAATTCAGCCTCTACATGGAGGGCTGTATTGCCAATCAAGCGGATATAGAGTACGCTATCATTGAGTGTCTCCAGCATGCTATGTGGGAGCACTTTGCTCTTGCTCTCTTTAGCACCGAGAGAGAAGTTGACAGCTTGCTGTGTCTCAAATGGGCAAGTGTATGCCAACCATGCGCTACCAGCGCAAGCGGCATTATCCTTATTAGCGATAGTGATCTTGATGTCCTTATTGGTATTCATCACTTCAGTGAGGTCAACTGCATACCAGAGGTTAGCATTTGCTGCTTGGTCATTACCAGATACCCAGTTGAATCGGATAGCAGAACTACAGCTTGCACCCTCTTCCTCTTCTGTTAATCGAACGGCGAAGCTAACATCTTGTGTAGCTACGACGCGCAAATAGATGGTATCTTGAGCGATATTCTCAAACATATTGCGTGATAGTGCTTTGGTATATACACCTTCGGCAGCGATGGTGATATCGCGTTTCTCATTAGCGATTACATCAGGGCATTCGAGTGAAAGTTCGCCATAGATAGTAGCAGCGGCATTGCCTAAATTCTGCACATATACCGTAGGGAACTGCTGAAGTGTGCGCACTTCATTCAAGCCAATCTTATACCATACGGTATCGAATGCGTTTTGCTTAGCGCCATCTTCCCAGTTGAAATCGATAGCGTTGAGGCACATATTGTCTGCTGGTTGGGTAGCAGTAGGAGTGGTGGTGGCCCAGATGCGTACGGCTTGGTTGGTTTCCAATCCAATCCATACGGTATCGGACATCATGGCATAGGTGGAATAGGTGAGTTTCTTATTCACCGATGCGCCAGCGCCTATGGTGCGTGTTACTTCTTGTACATCGATATATGGGCAACTGAATGCCATAGATGCAGAGATAGTAGCTGCGGCTGTGCCTTCGTTCTCGATATTAACGATGATATCCTCTTGGTTATTCTTTGCATTGGTGACATCAATAGCATACCATTGTGTGGTGCGTGCTGCTTGACGGTGGCCTGTAGTCCAATCGAAATCGATATTGGTTTTACATGCTTTACCTTCGCGCACATGCTTCATGCGACCATAGAAATGGATGTCTTGGTCGGTGGTGATGAGCAGATAGATATAATCTACGCCATTGAGACCCTCGAGCATGTTTTTCTTATACACCTCAATCTCCTCGTCATTAGCAGCGATGGTGTAGTTGGTGGTATTGGCACCATATGCAGGGCATTCGAATGCCATCTTGGTGGTTACATTCGCCACAGCTGTACCTTCATTGCGATAGGTGAACTCAGGTTCGTATTTCTTCTCTGCATTCATCTGTGCTACGCTGAGCTTGTAGAGGTGTGTACCAGCAGTGATAACAAAATCACCGGCTATTGGTATCTCTGTAGCGCTTGCGCAATCACCGATAACAGGCACAGTTGGCTGATCAATGAGGTCGATTTGGAATTGGATAGGTTGGTTATTCTCAAAGCTCACATAGAGTTCGTCCGACATGACGCTATTGATCATGCTGCGTGGTACGGTGTCGTACATTGTTTCTCCAGCTGCGAGTGTGAAGGTGCGCTTGGTGGTACCGCTTGATGGGCAGTCGAGTGACTGACCAGCGATGAGTGTAAGCGCCTTGCTACCCATATTCTTGATGGTGATCTTAGCATCTTTGTTAGTAGCATTCTTGATAGGTGTGAGGTCCACTTTCCACCATGCGGCATATCCTGCTGTTTGGGTGAGAGCAGTAGCCCATTTGAGTGGCTTAGCATCCTTACATGTCTCATCCAAGTCCACTGCATCGAATACCTTCGCGCTCAAAAGGATCTTGCCATCCGATGTGAGGGTGAGGAATACTTCTTTTTGCTTTAAGCGAACCAGTAATGATGCGTCGGCTGTCCAAGACTTGTGTTGGTGAGGGGCGATGGTGTAACTACGATCTTCCACCTCTCCAGCCACAGTGGCCTTCATGTTTACATCTACTGAATAATCTCTGCTGGGGTTTGTGAGATAAAGGCTGAGTGTAGGATTCTCCTCTTCGTAGAGTGGAGCGAGATCTACACGGTACCATTTGGTACCACCTTCATGCACATTACCAGCTGACCAATCAAAGTCAATAGCATTGGCTTTGGTACTACCGCTGTTGTTTCCGATAGCCATCATAGAGATTGCCATCATTACAGCAACAGAAAGCGATAAAAATCTTTTCATTGTGATTGGTGTTTTAGTTAATAATGTTTATTTATGTTAATTTATTTTTTGTCCTAAGATAGTATATCGTTGGTCATCTATGATGATGTATAATTGTCCGTTTTGCAATTGCTTGTATGGTGCTTGCTGATAGGGGGTGTCCGTCAGACCTGTATTGATAGGCGGTGTAGGTGGGATTTTCTCTATCGCTGTTACTTGCATCCATCGTGTACAAGTATTCGCTTTTTTTATCTCCACGATAGTGTCGTTGAATGAGTGGAGTATGGCACCTGATGGCTTATGTCTATATCCGCGCACCATTTCGGTGGCTGTGGCATAGATGGTATCGTATTCTAAATCGGGTTCGGTGAAAGTGAGCTGAATATCCATCGTTTTGAGGGTATCTTTTTTCACCCATAATGTATCAATGAATGCGGTATCGGTGGTGTATTTGCGCATATTGACAGTGAGTGCCTTGCCGAGGCAGATGGATTTCTGGATAGTATCGGTGATCTGCTCAAATTTTGGATTGGTGTAGAAATAGATGCGTCCCATCATGTCATTGGCGTGCTGTACATGCAGCCACAATGTGCGTTTCGCTTTGCGTGTCTGGGTGAGCATGGCGCTATCTAATGGATATACATGTAGTGAATCGGTGAGTATGGTGCGTGCCACTTCTTGTCCATTGCATGAATCGAGTGTGAGCCATATCTCGCATGGTTTGCTTTTCTCTTGCTTCCAAAGGATGAATGCTTTGCCAGTGGAAGGGATGAGTGAATAGTCAAGTTTGTAATTATTATTCTCTTTATCGCATATATAGGTCATGCGTGGACGGAGAGGCAGTGGGTTCTCACAAGTGGATTCTGGTCCTTGATTGTATGGATAGCAATATACTTTGCCTGAACCACCATTGTTGGGGTAGACGCGTATATGGGGTGTGATGACGCCGAATAACTCCTGCGCTGTCTTGCCCATTTCGTCTAACTTCTGATTGATAGTAGCTACATCAATATCGTGCATCTGATTCTTACCAATGGTGAGCTCAATGGTGGGCTCTTTGCTGGAGCAGAAAGCATATACCTCCATTGTGACGGAGCAGTCTGCGAACCAATAAGCGGATATGCCTTGCTTGAGGTCATCCACTGTGGCGGTGTACCATACGGTATCTTTCAACTCAGCCTCTACGGGGAAGCTGAATGCAGTGGATTCCTCTTTGCAGTCGCAGTAGTAGTATGGTGCGCCAATACCTTTGCGCACTTCTTCGCATGCTGCGCTGCCCTCTATCATCTCATGAGGCAGTGTTTGTGCCATTGCGCACAGCGCATAAGCAAATAGTGATATGATGGTTAATTTGAATTTCATGTCAGTTTTTAGTTTTTAGTGTTTCTTGGTGCCGAGGATGGTGTATTTCTCTTCTTTGCGGATGATATATAACTGCCCATCTTCGATAATCTTGGTGGCCGCTGGTGGTGTGGTGATATTGTCCACTGCTTCGTCATTATTGCAATCCTCAATGGTGAGGTATAGCGTGATGATAGCGAGGCATCCATCGTATTGCAGTGTGGTATCCTGATAAACGCCAGACTCGGTGTATATCGTGCCCGACATGGATTCGTATTGATGGCATGCGGTGAGTGTAGCTTCGCCGTAGTAGGTCTCGCCCATGGTGACAACGAGGTAGTTGATGGTGCGTCCCTCTGCCGTATAGGTGGTATCAATAAGCCATTCGCCACTGGTGGTCACCACTTCGCCGCTTGGCAGTGTGTAGCTATCGCACGCATTCTCGTGTGTATAACTCTCTTTTGTGGTGAGGATGGTGAGATGGAGTGTATGTGTGTAATCACATCCATTGGCATCTATCTTCTCTATCGTATAATCACCGCTCTGTGTGTATGTATTGCCATACCATGAGAAATCATCCCATGCGCTTGCGGTGGTATCGGTATTGACGGGAGTGAAGAAGGAAAGGTGTAGCGTGCGAATAGAATCGCATCCATCAGCACTAGGGATAGTGATGGTGTATTCGCCTGCCTCATCACGCCATGCGCCACCCCATTGGATGCCATTGCATACCACGGCGGTGGTGTCGCTATAGGAAGGCTTGCATACGAATGGCTCTACGCGTAGCTGCGCATTCTCATGCGAAGCGATGTTGATAACTTGCATATCACTACCTGCCTCTATCTGCCATTGCCATTGCATTTGGCAGTTATTGAATACCATGGTGTGCGCTAATGTATCTCCATTGGCAGTGATGACTGTGGGGATAGGACCAAAAGCGCTATCAGGAAGATAGCATATGGTGGCAGGCAAGTGGATTGCCGGCAATTTAATATAATTATCGCCATCTTGTATAGATAGAGTAGTAGTATCGCTGATGGCGGTGGCCTTATCGATAGTGCTACCTGCCTGCTCTGCTGCTATTATCTGTGGCATGAATGCAAAGCATAGCGCTACTGCTATGCATGCCATACGAATGGCTTTTGGTGTGATGCTATGTATAATAGTGAATGTCATTGATATCTATTGGCTTGCTCTCTCGTGTACGCGTGCACCGCATGTGCGTCGCGAAAAATTGGCTACAAAGGTACAATTTTTATTTGAAATGAGCAAATTTTTATGATTTTTTATACAAATATTGTTAATTTTTCTACTTTTGAGGTAAGATTATAGCACAATGGTGATTTGTTCGTTATCACCCTTTAGGGTGTATGTGCCTGTGCTCAGTTGGATTTTTTGTGGTGCTGCAGTAGTAGCATTCCATTGCTGTACTACTATGCCTGCTGCATTGGTAATGGTGAGTTGTTGTGCGGCGGATACAGATATCTGTATATTTGCATTTGATTCGCTAATACATACCACATGTATCGTAGCGGCAGGGAGAGGAGGTTCTGGATCTTGCTCCTCTGGTGCAGTAGAAGAGATCGTGACATTACCTGCAGTATTACTGGTATTACAGAAGAGCACATAGAGGTTCCCCTCGTCATCCACTCTGCTTGCCCATTCGCTTACTGTAGCAGCAGGGATAGTGAGTGATCCTTTTCGGGTGATACTCTTTGCGTAAACAACATGGGTATTGGTGGCATTATTTGGGAATCCACAGGTATCACCGATAAACATTGGACATGCTGCATCAATAGCAGATTTGATGGTGATATCTCCGCCTTTCCATTTCGAATAGGCCAGTTTATGATATACCAATCCAAGTTTAGAGCGCTCTATTTTTAATTGCCCCTTTGGTAGTTCTGACCATTTTTTAGCACACTCGGAAGGATACCATATATTAGGGGTGACGGTGGTATTATCGTTTGTTTCAAAACGCACATAGAGGTATTTGCCTGATGATTTTGCCCATAATGCTTCCATCTGTTGGGATGTGAGTTGAAGTGTGTGTCCCTCTTCCGATGCGGTGAATTGATACGATGCTAATGCTGTCTCAGGTGTGAAAGCGGCCGTAGCGCCGACATGCATTTTAAGTATATAGTTTGTTGGACTATCGAATTGAATATCAGCGGTATCTTTTCTGAGCGCGTATAGTGTGTGAATGTCCTTGGCTTGTACATCTTCCGCTTTTCCATATTGGAGCAGAATGGCTCCGCCGTCTGGTGGTGCTACGGGAATGCGCTCTATCTTGAGTACACCTGTACCATTGGAGTAGAATTTACCATAGTACATACCTGCTTGTGCATTCTCAAAACTTGCATAGTATTTGATTTGCGCTGCGGTATAGCAGGCTGTATCCCCTGGTTGCATCTCAATCCGATCTACAATGCGCTCATCTGTGTAATCAGTAGGGTCAATACCACAGGTATTGGCTATGGCTACAGATACAGGTGCTGTGCCTTGCCAGATGTATCGAATAGAGTCCTCCGTCCATTGGATATATGGTAAGATTACATGGCGATCTTTGTCTTGTGGTAGCACATTGATGGTATCGCCCAATTTGGTGAACTTACCGCCGTCCATACAATCGGAAAACTCTGTATCAGGCACCATGCTGAGTGTTCCTGCAGACTTGAAGGTCACCTTCACATATACCTCTACATTATAGCTAATACCGGCTTGTAATAGCAAGTCTCTATAGCGCTTACCCATACTGATGCAGTAGGCACCATCTTCGAGCACCAAGACAGGTTTGTGTGGCATGTCGAAAGTGACACCAGTGGTGTTGTTTTTGCAGAAGAGGCTGCAAAGAATGCTATCTTCGTACACGCCAGGTATGCAAGTGAAGTCCATCTCTACATCCGGTGCGGGCAGGTCGATGTTTACAGGTGTGAAGCATACTTTGACGGGTAAGTCGAAGGTCTTGGCTACATACCAAACGGTTTTAGGACCATTGATGGTCTCGGTATAATCCTTGCCTAAAGGAATGGCGTCATAGCACGAAGTGCCTGTGGCGGCATTCATTGTCATTGCTCCTATCAGGAGCATTAGACTCAATATTGCTTTTCTTATCATCATATTAGTATTCAGTTTTAGCTCTTGACTCTCAGCTTTCCACTTTTTATCACCGCATAGGCTGCGGAGAGGATAGCCATGAAAAGCCATGGCGTAGGTCCGACAGGCACATATGGGTCTGTTCCCTTTACAATAACCCAGCCATGACCATCCCACTCGTAGGTTTTTCCATTCAGTGTTATAGTAGTACCAGTAGGCGGATTATTCACCCATTCCTCTTTCTCTTCATCCCAATAAGTATTATTCACCCATTTCTCGTTCTCTTCATCCCAATAGAAAATATTGCCATCTACTTCTTTAGTCTCACCATTATATGAACCATCTCCGTTGGCTTGTATGCGTCTTGGTCCATTTACTCCGCTGTTATATCCTTGTGCGGAAGGAGTGGCAGCGAGAGAAGGTGTGGCGAGTGCCAAGGTAGGCATTGATACGGATGCACCGCCGTAGGTTATTCCTCTGCGTGATGAGCCTACACCGTTTGTAGTAGCTATGCCGCCGCCAGCACCAGAACCGCCACCCGAACCAATCGTGCGCACTTGTGCTGAAGAAGTGGTGTGGATAGTGAATGAGGATGGTGAAGTGTGTAGGGTGTAGGGCGTAGCGTGTGGAACCGAACCACTTGTCATAGGTACCGCCACTGCGGTGCGACGCAGTGAGGGCGACTGCACCATAGGCGGCATCGAGGTCGCTTTGGACTGCGTGCCATATGTGACATGCGAGGTGGTATATCGGTGTTCTGCTCCGAAAGTCTCTACCTCGCGATAGAGATGTATCACCCCTTGGATCAGCAGCGCGATGGCTAATGCTCCGAGTAATAAAAAGAGTTTACTATGATTATAATAATTTCTCATTATTTTTTTATGTAATTGTACCTTAATATTCAGTTATCGCGTTCGGCAATTAGTCGCAAAGGTCCATACCACTCCGCTAAATGGACGGGCTCCTAATGCCTCCGCTCTTAACTCGGACTATCGCTTGCGCTAGCAGTCCTCGTTAGTATTATATTGAGTTATCAGTTATCAGTGGTCAGTTATCAGCGGTCTAATAATGGTACTCTGTACTCACTACTCACTACTCTGTGTTTATTTATCATTATACTACTTATTGATCACTAACTTGGCTGTTTGGCCGCCGACGCTGAGCATATATACTCCAGCGCATGGCGCAGGCACAATCACTTCCGCTGTGGTAGCAGCAGTGGTATAAATCATATGTCCTACTGCGTCGAAGACATAGATAGGTGTGCCTTGTTCTACTCCGCTGATAGCGATATTATTGCCAATAGCATATATGTTATAATCGGTTTGTGTGTTGTCAATACCTGTTGCTATCTGTGGTGCTTTGAAGCGTCCATTGAGCACAAAGCGCCCTTTGGCAGTACCTGCATTAGCGTGGCATGTGTAGTCATCCATGAGCAAGTCGGTTCGTTCGCCTGTCTCGTTGTCTGCCAACCAGAGGTATTCGAGACGATTGAGGAACTTGTTCTCTCGTAGCGAGAAAGTCAGTTCTTGCGCTGCTGGACTATATACAACGAGGTCTATTCCGTTTTCTAATAGACTATCTGCTATACCTGCGAATGCCATGTCTCCATACGCGTGTGTGCTATATATAATAGGACGCGCAGCTGTGAGGGACTGTTTTGCTACATCGATTCCCGTCTTGTATGTCTGCTCGAAGCGTGTAGGGTGCACAAAGAGACTGGTTTCGTCTCCTTCGCCATAGGCGTCGAAGATATCGAGGTGTACCCACTCTGTCTCTGTGAGCGCTTCGGCTGCTGACTGCTTACGCGGTGCGGCAGCGATAGTAGAAACAGAGAAGTAGAGTTTTTCCTCACCTTCGCTTGCTTGATAAGCAAAAGGTATAGCAGGGGGAATGACAGTAGGTTTCACTTGAGTGTACGAACCATCCGGTTGCTGCCAAGAAACCGTGATGCCCTTAGTTGGGTCACTTGGGTCATACTCTACTTTATACACATCGGTGTATGGTGAGCATAGTATATTCCATCCCGCGTCTGCTGCGCCTGCCGCACCTGTGGCAGCGGTCATCCCTACAGAAGTTGCAGTAGTAGGTAATGTCACAGGGAATAGGTACTCGCGGTAGTACTTGCTGCCCGAACGCAGTTCGTATCCTTTCGATGCTTCAATATCCACATCCGAATAGGTTTTGCCATCTCCATTCACACCGATATTGTCCCAGTTGGTACCTGTAGGACCTGTAACTCCTTCTTCTGCACGGCGCGCTGTGTTATATTCGCGTAACTGCCAAGCATTGCCATAAGGTGCTACTGTAGAAGCCACGGCTGCGCTGGTGCCATCTGAAAGCACCACATTAGCGGTGTTGGAACCTGCAGGTATAGCAAAGAGGTGGAAGTCGGTATCTCGTGCTATACGGCTGTAATAAACTTGTCCTGCAATGGTGCCATTATTGGTCAGTATTGCAGCATCAAAAGGCGTAGTGCGGAGTACTAATTTACCTGCGGTCAGCTTGCCGGCCACTTTCAGTTCTGCACCCGGTGCTACATATATTTCCTTAGCCGATGCAGTACCGTCGATGCTCAGCGTTCCGCTCTTAACAAAGACAATTCTGTTTTCATCAGTGTCGCTCAAGGTGGCGTCACTTGTATTGTATACAAATGGTACTTTGTAGATGTGGCTGCTGATGATATTACCCTCTTGGTCTTTTACTACTATCGGCATGTCTGCATTTGGTTCTTCGCTATAAGGAATAACGAGAGTGCGGTCTGCTTTACGCGCAGTCTTTTCGTATGGGGTGCCATTGATTGTATATGGCCATCCGCTGGATGCCCAACCATTAGCATTGATGGTGAGAGTCTGGTTTGTATTGTCTGCATCTACGATGTCTAATGGAGTGCCTACTATATTTAGTGTCCATTGTGCGTAGTAAGTCACATTGTTGTCCACAATGGTCTCTGTGGTGATTTGTGTTCCGTTAATTTTCTCTGTAAACCATCCCACAAAAGTATAGCCTGTTTTTGTCGGTATAGGTAGCGATTCGGAGAAATAGAGACTCAATGGTTCTCCTCTTCCCACTATAGTGGTAGTAGGTTCTATTGTACCACCATTAGCATTCCATGTGATAGTTCTTTTGCATCTCCAACGACCTAATTCACTATCATATGTATAGGTGTTCTTTGCTTCTGAACCTGCCGTTTGGGTATAATGATAGGTTGGATTTTTGCCTTCATCGTTATGCAACTGGGCGGGAATAAATAATGTAGTATATGTTGAAGTGATTTTTGCACTGAGCATGTTTCCTTCGATTGCGTTCAAATGGTGAACGGTGTAAGTCTCTGAACAAGTATTGCCGTTTGGAAATGTTACCTTACCAGCACCAGTACTACAGATGTTTGCTAATCCGGGAGAAACATATAGATTGCCATCCACAATTAGTTCCCCGTCCACTTGTAGAGTGGCGTCCTCAACAGTTGTTCGTATAGGAGGATTGGCTGTGAATTTTAATTTATCACCAGACACGGTGGCGGGCTTGCCTGTGGTTGTGGCATAAGGTATAGTATAACATAGTGGTGCAACCGCAGTATTGGGTGAAGAGGCAAAAACAAAACCAGTTTTCCAATCGTCTTTGTCATACACAAACAAACTTTTACCTGTAGCTATTATTACTTTTGCTTTTGGGTCAACCGTGACCTTATTGTCAGCATTCATTATTAAGTTTGCATTGATGGTCAATTCGCCTGATTCTATGTGTGCTACTATGTTGTTCGTAAAAGGTAATAAGTAATCCTCTGTTTTTATATCAAGATCCATCAATATTCTGATACTTGTGCTAAAATTGTCGACACTTGTAGTTCCTCCGATTTTGTACACTTGTCTATCGTTGACAGCGTCATATCTTTTTTCAACATAAGAATTTTCGCTATTGATATTGAATAGGGAACCCCCATTTCCTATGATTGGAAGTTCATTCATTGGAGCAGCTGTAACGCCATCTCCTACTAAGGCTCCTGTAGTGAGAATGGCATTAGCATACTCTTTTGCTCCAAACTCAAACCGTAATGGAGTCTCAATGTTTTGAATATAGTATTGGCTAAATGGAAAAATTTTATATGTTCCTCTATCTGAGTACATTGCTTTTGTGCGGCTTCCTCCTTGGTAATCGGTAATTTGAAAACTCTCATAAACTACAGCACCATTATAGGCATTTATCAAACTTTCATCAGACCCTGTCACGCGTCCCCAAGCATATAAGTAAGCCCCAGATTGTAAATTAATCTTGCTTCCTTTTTGCATTATTATTTCTCCAAACCCTTGATATATGGCTCCATTATTTCCTACTTTAGGAGTAGAGGATTGTTGTTTTGAAACTTGCTGAGCAGAGACCTCAATATTTCCATTCGCTATAATTGTTACGCCTTCTGACAAAGTTAGAAATCGGTAAACTTTACAATTAGCAGCAATGAAATCAAGATCCAATACTTGTTCTACATTCTTTCCTTTAGGTTCACTATTATCACTATGTGGTATCCATAATGTCACACCACTTGGGATGGTGTATTCTGTGGCTGTTTTGCCTTTGGGAATACTTGTGCAAAGTTCACCATCTACAAGCGGATATAGTGTACCATCTTCTTTGGGCAGTACCACATTTAACGATAAAGATAGGGCTTTTTCACAAGCCTCGTTCAAGTTCCAAAATTGTTTCTTCTCCTTGTCGTCTTTAATAATAAACAATGCCGCATTTGCAGGAATGAACTTGGCATAGATGGTCGTTGGTACTGTAAATTTCTTTGACCAAGGTGATTCATATGACAAATATTTTTCTTTATCACCATCTTTCTCGTACCATCCAAAGAATTTATAGTCCGAAGCGGGGGTTGCTGTTAGTGTGATTTGTTTGGATGTTGTAATAGAACCGTCTATGGTGCTAATAGTTTCTGGTTGAGTTTCATCAGTATCATAAGTATAAGTACCATTCTTTGCGGCTTTTAGAGTGATTGTTTGCGGCTTAGGAGGAGCGAAATGGGCATAATACATCACTCTGTAGGGAGAATCTTCTGATTGGTAACTGTTATTCTCACTAGTACCATAACTTTCGAAGCCATCCCCGCCGCCACCAATTACAACTGATTCTTTAATGATAAGGCCATCTTCATTGAGATTTTCTCCGTATAATTCATTAGGTTTGGTTGTTGGTGTTGTATTCCCGTCCCACTTTACGACTTTTGTCCATCCATAAAACTCACAGACACTTTCTGGTGCTACATTGGCTTCGACTTTAACATTTAGTGTGTGACGATTTTTTATAATAATAGAATTGTTTCCGGAATAATCACTGTTTTTAGTCCATTCACCAGAGTTCCATTTGATACTTACCGAAGAACCATTTAGGTTTTCAGTGTTAATAGGATTAGTTTCAGGTTTGGTTGCAGAGATTTTTGCCGAATATGTAGTGCCGTCAGTTGCTGAACCTCCTATTGGCGTTCCGCTTAAAGTTACACTTCCATATTCGCTTAGGTTGTCAGTTATCGGTTTTCCATCCTTATTCCATACAATTACTTGCGCATGCACTTCTGCATAATCAGTTTTGTTGTTGTAAGTTGTGCTGCACCCACTTTCCTTCCAGTGGCTTCTTCTTGGGCCGGTGATATAGGTGGAGTCGTTGGGGTTGCCTATGTTTTCGCCTTCTTCGGCTGGGGTGAAGGACATACCTATCGTGCAAAATACAGCCAATAGCAAAGTAGCAGATAGCACTGCTAACTTAGTTGTGTTTAAAAATGCCATTTGCTTATTAGCACCCAAAGTATTCTCTTTGTTTTTCATAAATTCCTCCTTTTTTATACACCGAAATAGTGCATTTAATGGCTTACAAAAAGTGTGCCGTTTTTTTACTGCTTATATGCGTTATTTTTTTTGTATCATTCGTTCTTCTTGAATGGTAATTCGTCTTTTGGCGTGATGTGGTCAATGGCTTTCTCGCTACTGATGACCGAGCGACCAAGACGCTGCTCTATATCTGCGCGAGCATTGCGCGCCACTTCTGCTCCGTCTTTTGCTACATGAGCAGCCTCTACTATTCCTTCTGGATTGCGCTCTTTGCTTAGGTCGGTAGCCGTCTGTTCGGCTAAGGCATTAAGTAGCAATTCCATATTAGTCATGTTATCGCGGAGGTTCTGACTGGTTAGTCCCTTATGCTCTTTGTACTCGCGCGTAGTCATACCGCTCCAAATCTTACTCATTAGGTCCGTCAGTACCGCATAGTCAGACTCGTTCTCTACGCCACTGCGTTTCCATTCATCCGTTAGCCCCTTGCGTATCTCAATAGTCTTGATGCGCTGATTGATCCAACTCTCAGAATACCCCAAACGACGATAGTCTCTAACGGCTTGCTCTATGCTGCGCTCTGGGTCTTGCAGTTGATAGAAGCGCTCACTTCCTACTTGTGCTAACCATCGCTTGATTGGCTCTGCTTTCTTGGATGGGATGGATTGTATGATGCGCAAAATACCCTCTAAATCAGCTACATCGGTTTCTCTTCTTTTTCCATCGCTTGCTATGAGTTTCAACTGGTTACAATTTGTAACCGGTTCAGCCCCCTCCTTTATAAGACGATGTTTGAGCACCTTCCAGTAATTACGAGCTAGTTGGTAATCACCATTCTCAGTCAATACACTTACTACATCCACCACGGAAAAATAATATTTCTCCTGCTGATCATCCCATACAACACGGATTTTCGTGCCGTCAAATAGTTTTATCAAGTCGTGTGTTGCCATGTTGTTTTTTATTGACAAGGGTGTTAAATATTCTACTTCTTTTGTGGTGTGTAAAGTGTTGCTCAAGGCTTGTTTTGCCGCGTATGAGCGCATATCTCCGCATGTGCGCAATTTGAGACCAAAACGCCCCTCGCGCCCCTTTCGGGGGGGGGGTAAAATTGGAGTCTTCGCATTAAAATCGATGGCAAAATTACACTTTTTCTTTCAATCATGCAAATGTTTCTGAAGAAAAACTTCTTTTTGTAAACTACATATGGCAAAATGGTGAAAAAGGTTGAGGTTTTGTTGAAAAGTGCAGTAATTAATTTTGAGATTGACAAAAATAAAGAAAATAAAATAAAAATAGAGAAAAACACTTTTTTAGGTAATCAAAAACGACGAACCCACCACCGCTATGCTTTCAGCCCACGCGGCTTCGAGCGTAAACAACTAATCCGCATTTTATGCGAGCATAAATGCGCCTTAATTTTTACTCTCGTCGCAGACGATTTAACAAATCGCTGCTGGGTTCTTACAAAAACGCGTTCGTTTTACTCACTAATAAAAAAGCGCTACGCTTCAAAAACAATTACAAATTCTCAACCTGTACCAGATCTTAAAAGTAGAAAAAATGTTTTTTTTAGTGGGATAGTGGATTATATGACCTCGGTTAGTGAGTGGTGCGGAGCCAGTATGCCATAAAATGGTCATACACAGAATAAATGCCTTGCTCCAGCGTGATAAAATCTTTATCCAATAGTCCTCGTATGGCGGATTGAACGGAACTGGCAGACAGTAAGTTGTATTTCTCTACAAATGCAGCAGATGTGACAGATTTAGTGGGGCCATTTTTAGATAAGGCAATCAAAACATTCTTTTGCTTCTCTGGTAAGCGGAAAAGAATCTCTTCGTATCCATACGACTGCGTTTTGACTGTGTAGTCTAATGCTTCTTGCACATTCTCGCGTGTGCAGGATGCTCCTACTGCGGTGGCTGCATAGAGAGTATTAAATAACTTCTGAGAATACCAAGTTACACCATTGCTGATTGCATAAACAGCTTCGGTGACACCATCTGCTAAGGTGCGACCTCCTTCAGCAAAAAGTGATTTTGCAAACGCATCGTATTTATTCATTGGAATACTATCCAGATGCATGATAGACACGCTTTGGTAAAAAGGGCGTGAGGCATTCATAAACATAGCACTCATGGTGTGGCGTTGGCTTCCTGCGAAAATAAACTGCGCATTATGGCAGCGCTGTACATGCGTGCGCAATAGTGCTTCTATATTCTTTTCCGGGAAAGTGCCTATTTGTTGGAATTCGTCTATTGCTACAATACATGGTCTGTCTGCTAATTCTATATAGCGGAAGATTTCTTCCAGGGTTGTTTCTGATGATTTAATGTCGCCAATCTGTACATTGAATGTTGGTTCGCCTAGTGGTGAAAAAGTTATTCCGGGTTGTATAGATCGCATTGTTTCCCAAAAACGCTGCATGGCTCGCATGCCATATGGTTTTAGTCGTGAGAGTATTTCGCGGCTGAGTTTTTGTACGAACTCGCGCAGCGATTGCGCATCGTAAATATCGATAAAGAATGTATAATAATGATTTTGTATATCCGTGTTGTTGAATAAGTGCTGTATCAATCCGCTTTTGCCCATGCGGCGCGTAGCAATAAGTGCTATATTGTTGCCGTTCTCTATTTCTTGAACCAACTGCTTGGCCTCCTCCTGTCTGTCGCAGAAGTAATGCGGTCCTTCGTACCCGCTGATAATGAATGGATTAAATGGCTTTCTCATTTTATTGCTTTATGATTATTATAAAAAGGTAAAATTGTAATTCGGTGCAAAGGTACTGCTTTTTTTTGAAATATGCAAATGATTTTTAATATTGAGTTTAAAAACCAACAAAAAAATAGAAATTTTTTATCAACTACCGAGTTCTGAGTATAGATAGTCTAATTAGATGAAATAGTGCGACCTATGATAGTCTCGTAATAGTCTCGTGATTGAGTCGTAAAACAACCCGTACTTTTTCGAAAAAAAACACGGAATTGGGTGGGGAAGTGGGTTAAAATGCTAAGAATAGGTTACAAAATACACTTTTTATCATCTTTTTTATAAAAAAGTTTGGTCATGTCGGGAAAAAGTAGTATCTTTGCAAGCTTTTTCGCGTGAACGGGTTCTCTCGCACACATGTATATATAGAAAGAACTGGTGCAGGAGCGAGCGAAACGCGAGAAAGAGGAACAAGTTAAATCAAATTATTAATCAACAAAAAAAGTTACAATGCCTACAATTCAACAATTAGTTAGAAAAGGAAGAGCAGTACTGGAGGATAAGAGTAAGAGCCCAGCGCTCGATAGCTGTCCTCAGCGTCGTGGTGTTTGTGTACGCGTTTACACAACTACCCCTAAGAAACCTAACTCCGCAATGCGTAAGGTTGCCCGTGTGCGCCTGACCAACACCAAAGAGGTGAACGCATACATTCCAGGAGAAGGACACAACTTGCAAGAGCACAGCATCGTGATGGTGCGTGGTGGTCGTGTAAAAGACCTCCCAGGTGTTCGTTATCACATCGTTCGTGGTACATTGGATACCGCTGGTGTGGCTAACCGTTTGCAACGCCGCTCTAAATACGGAGCTAAGCGTCCAAAAGCTAAAAAGTAATTATACTGTTCTAACTTGAATTAACTAACATGTTCCATACTTGGGACGATTAACAAATGGGTTGATGGTTGAGTAAGAGAGTGGAGGAGGATTTGAGATTTTGGATTTTAGAATTTAGGATTTAGATTTTAGAATTTAGATTTTAACCGAAGCTCGCTGAAGAGACAGACAACCGACAAAAAATTATTTAAAACAATGAGAAAAGCAAAACCACAAAAACGAGTGATCCTTCCGGATCCAGTTTATGGCGAAGTGATGGTGGCTAAGTTTGTAAACCACCTGATGCTGGACGGTAAGAAGAATACTGCATATGGTGTATTCTATACCGCACTGGGCGTAGTTGACCAGAAGATGAAGCAAGATGATAAGACATCTTTGGATATCTGGAAACAAGCTCTTGATAACATTACTCCTCTTGTGGAGGTTAAGTCTAAGCGTATTGGTGGTGCTACCTTCCAGGTTCCTACTGAGATTCGCGCAGACCGCAAAGAGTCTATTGCTATGAAGAATATGATCCTATTCGCACGCAAGCGCGGTGGTCGTTCAATGGCAGAGAAGCTTGCTGCTGAGATTATGGATGCATTTAACAACCAAGGTGGTGCCTTCAAGCGTAAAGAGGATATGCACCGCATGGCAGAAGCTAACCGTGCATTCGCACACTTCCGTTTCTAATATGTGCCTGCGCGCGTAATATATATACGGAATAGAGTGAAAAGTTAAGACAATGGCTAAACACGATTTAAAATTAAACAGAAATATCGGTATCATGGCTCACATTGATGCCGGTAAGACTACTACCTCAGAGCGTATCTTGTTCTACACTGGTTTGACACACAAAATCGGTGAGGTGCACGATGGTGCAGCTACCATGGACTGGATGGAGCAAGAGCAAGAGCGTGGTATTACTATTACTTCTGCTGCTACTACTACTTATTGGCAATATGCTGGCAATAAGTATAAAATCAACTTGATTGACACTCCGGGACACGTTGACTTTACCGTTGAGGTAGAGCGTTCATTGCGTATCTTGGACGGTGCTGTGGCTGCGTTCTGCGCTGTAGGTGGTGTACAACCACAGTCAGAGACCGTATGGCGTCAAGCTGATAAATACAACGTACCACGTTTGTGCTACGTAAACAAAATGGACCGTTCTGGTGCTAACTTCTTCGACGTAGTTACCCAAATCAAGGAGGTGCTTGGTGCTAATCCTTGTCCAATCCAAATTCCTATCGGTGCTGAGGAGACTTTCAAGGGCGTAGTTGACCTTGTGACTATGAAGGCATGTGTATGGAATGATGAGACAATGGGTTCTAACTACACTGTTGAGGAGATTCCAGCAAACCTCGTTGATGAGGCTGCAGAGTGGCGCGACAAAATGCTCGAGACTATCGCTGAGTTCGATGATGCTTTGATGGAGAAGTACTTCTCTGATCCTGAGACTATTACTGAGGATGAGATTCGTGCTGCTATCCGCAAAGGTTGCTTGAGCATGCAAATTTTCCCAATGGTTTGTGGTTCTTCATTCAAGAACAAAGGTGTGCAAACTATGCTTGACGCTGTGTGCGCATACTTGCCAAGCCCAATGGATACTCCAATCATCGACGGTACAGACCCTGCAACTGGCGAGGCTGTAACTCGTACTCCAGATGATGAGGATCCTTTGTGCGCTCTTGCGTTTAAGATTGCTACTGACCCATACGTAGGTCGCTTGTGCTTCTTCCGTGTGTATAGTGGTAAGTTGGATGCGGGTTCTTATGTTTACAACCCACGTTCTGGCAAACGCGAGCGTATCTCTCGTATCTTCCAAATGCACTCTAACCGTCAAAACCCAGTTGAGACTATTCTCGCAGGTGATATCGGTGCAGGTGTAGGTTTCAAGGATATTCGTACTGGTGACACATTGTGCGCTGAGGACAAACCAATCGTATTGGAGTCTATCGAGTTCCCAGCACCAGTGATCGGTATCTCTGTAGAGCCTAAGAGTC
>CALATT010000054.1 GCA_937891905.1 uncultured Bacteroidales bacterium
CTGTTCCCCACTCATCTGGAATTCCTTCCATCTTACGGTAGAGGATAGCACGCTCATTCATCCAAGAGCGGAATACAGCGCAGATAGCGCCCCAGAGCTGCTCAACTGGGTTAGCAGGGAAGTCATAACCTGTTTGCTCTTTGATAGCTGTTTTGAAGCGTGCAACGAGTAATTTCAACTCATCTACATTCAAGTCCTTATCCAACTTGATGCCACGGATCTCTTTTACCTCCTCGATGATAGCCTCGAATGGATCGATGTCTGTTTTATTAACTGGCTTCATGCCGAGCACAACATCGCCGTACATTTGTACGAAACGACGATAACTATCGTAAACGAAGTGTGGGTTGTTGGTCTTAGCAACTAATCCTTCTGCTACTTCATCGTTCAAACCGAGGTTAAGGATGGTATCCATCATACCTGGCATAGAAGCGCGTGCACCAGAGCGAACAGATAATAAGAGTGGGTTCTTTGGATCACCAAACTTATTATTCATTAGGCTCTCTACATGAGCGACAGCTGCAATTACTTCTTCGTTCAGTGCTTCAACGATTTTCTCTTGTCCTACCTGATAGTACTCTGTACATACATCAGTGGTGATAGTGAATCCTGGAGGAACTGGTACTCCGACCAAGTTCATCTCAGCAAGGTTCGCGCCCTTGCCACCCAATAACTCACGCATTTGGGCATTACCTTCAGCCTTACCGTTACCAAAGGTGTAAACTCTTTTTTTCTTTTCCATGTGTAAGTGTTTATTATGTGATTATTAATGAATTATCTTTTCGTTTTGCACGCATAAAGCATACTATGCGCACAATTCGGGCACAAAGGTACACTTTTTTTCTGAATTATGCAAATATCTATTGATATTTTCTATGCCAAAGAGTAAAATATATGTTATGTAACATAAAAGAATATGCATTTATTTTGTTTATATCAAAAAATAGTAGTATCTTTGTGCTCAAAATACGAATATTATGAAAGTACTTTTGATCAATGGTAGTCCTCGCAAGGAGGGAAATACCTACACGGCTCTTACAGAAATTGCTAATTGCTTGAAGCAAGAGGGTGTGGATTCAGAAATTGTATGGATAGGCAATAAGGCTATTCGTGGTTGTATTGGTTGTGCTCAGTGTAAGACAAAGGGTTTGTCTCGTTGTATTTATGACGATGATATATGTAATAGCATAGTGGATAAGTTTGATACCTCTGATGGTTTTATCTTCGCTTCTCCTGTCTATTATGGTCAGCCTAATGGTTCGTTATTATGCTTTATGCAGCGTGCATTCTTCTGCAATAGTGCGGCGGTGCAGTATAAACCTGCGGCAGCAGTGACTGTATGTCGTCGTGGTGGTGCTACCGCGGCTTTCCAAGCACTACAAATGCCTATGCAGATGTTGAATATGCCTATCGTTACTTCTCAGTATTGGAATATTGCGTATGGTCGTGATGAGGGCGAGGCAGCGCAGGACTGCGAGGGAATGCAGACGATGCGTACTTTGGCGCGTAATATGGCGTGGATGCTTAAGGGACTGAGTACGGTGGCGGATGAGAAGCCTGTAGCAGAACCAAGACAAGCACTTGCGTTTATCCGCTAATACATACCAGTAATTTATCATGAAGCAATAATAAATAAGGCCGGCGATTGCCGACCTTATTTTTGTTTATGTGCGTGCAGATTAATAGTTCTGCGCGAGGAGTTCAAAATAACTTTGTGGGTGATTGCAAACAGGGCACTCGAGTGGAGCCTTCTTGCCTACTACGATATGACCGCAGTTAGAGCATTGCCAAATAGCATCTCCATCTTTAGAGAAAACAACTTGGTCCTCAACATTCTTCAATAACTTGCGATAACGCTCCTCGTGGTGCTTTTCAATAGCGCCTACCATCTCAAACTTAGCTGCGATTTCGATGAAGCCTTCTTCGCGTGCCTCTGCAGCCATGCGAGCATACATATCAGTCCACTCTTGGTTCTCGCCTTCTGCGGCAGCTAAGAGGTTGGCAGCAGTTTCTGATACGCTACCTCCGTTGAGGTATTTGAACCAGATCTTAGCGTGCTCTTTCTCGTTATTAGCTGTTTCTTCAAATATCTTAGCAATTTGTACGAATCCATCTTTCTTTGCTTTAGAAGCAAAATAGGTGTACTTGTTGCGTGCCATTGACTCACCAGCAAAAGCCTCCATGAGGTTTTTCTCGGTCTTTGTTCCTTTCAAATCTTTCATAAGAATATAATTAAAATTGTTAGTAAATTGATTTAACGCCGCAAAGGTAGTATTTTTTTTGCAAATATGCAAGCAAAAAACTATATAAGTGCATTTTTTTTGTTAAAACAACTTCAGTTGCTTTTCTTCAAACACTTTGTAGCCCACTTCGCAATTAATACATTCGTGGTGTTGGCAGTAGTGTTGGTATAGGTGTATGAGCGCTTGACTATCTGCAGCTGTTTTGACTTGCTGTCCTAATGTGCGCCATTGACGAACAATGGTATTATCTTCTGCGTGTATATGCTCCATTAGCGTGATAGCATGCTGCGCATCTTCTTCTTTGTGTCGTCGCAGCGCATACGCGTATTTGTATGGAATGAGTGTATTGATGAGCAGAATGTCTATGCTATTTTGTCCTAATGGATAGGTGGGTGTGGTGTTGTCCTCTACGGGGTGCAGTTCTATGAGCGAAGTGAGTTCGTCAAGGTCTTTGGCATCTAATATTTTGCTCAATAGAAACTCCGATTGGTAGAGCAGTTGTGCAAACTGCATGATACGCACTTTGGGGCTGTTTTGTGGTCTCATGCGTGCATGTTTCCATATACTGCTGTCCAAAGGTGTGAGATTGAATTTAGAGCGGAAGAAAGTATATTCTTTGCGCCATTCGGTTAATGTCTGATCTGTGTCTGACTCCAAGAAACCAGCTTGTCCTAATAGGATTGCAGTTAGTTGGAATAAGCTATTTCGGTGTTTTTGGAGATAGGAGAGTGGTGTATTGATAGCTAATTGCTCAAAGGGAACGCTATTGGTGTGAAAACCGAAATTGCGTGCGAGGGATATGTATAGTGCGTGTTCCCAACTGCCGTTTGTTATTTCCAGTAATCGCTCAATAGAAGCGCGTTTGCAGTCTAAGCGCTTGCGCAGCAAAGTGCGTCTCCATCCTTCAGTGAGTATGTGTGGGTCTTTGATGAGTTGGTGCGCGCAACCAATACGATTGGAAGCGCTATCCATTTGTTGCGCTTGCTGGAATAGTTGAGTGAGGTAATCTTGCTCGTTAGGGTAGGCTAATTCACACTGTGGGATGCGTTCACCTTTGGTGTTGTAAATCTCCTTGTCCGCTTTGCGCACAACATGTAGAATGATGTTATCGTATGCTTTATCAAGTTGGTGCTTATGTTTGTACCAATCGCACGAAGAGGTGTGAATTTCAATATTACCAACCCATTCGCGATTTCCTATGCGGATATGAGCATGACTATAATCGGGTCCTGCATGTTGGTTGTGCTCGCCTACAGAGAGGATTTCGATGGGTTGTCCATCTGTGGTAAATTGTGGATAACCAGCCCATAGGCGGTACTCCCAAATATAATGTAATAGAAACTCAGGCATGGTGTGTAAAATAGTTTCGGAGACCGCATAGGGCCTCCGAAATAATTACTTGTATAGGAATCGTTTGATGGACTTTTTAGGTGTTTTCTCAAACGGCTTATCTTGTACTTCAATATTGGATACTTTGCTATAGGATGGAATGAGGTTATTGAGTTTTTCCAAGTTGGCTTTCATGATGCGCTCTATATCCTCAAGGGTCATCTTTTGTGTCAGTGTTTCATCTGGGAAGACAAGCGCGATGAGTTTTCCTTCGCGTTCGATAACGAGTGACTCGCCAACCGCTTCTTGGTTATTGAGTTTATCTTCAATCTCTTCTGGGTAGATGTTTTGTCCTGACGCGCCAAGGATCATGGTTTTTGAGCGTCCTTTGATGAAGATATTTTTCTTCTTATCCATATAACCCAGATCGCCAGTACGCATCCATCCATCCTCGGTGAAGACTGCTTTGGTGGCCTCTTCATTCTTGTAGTATC
Source organism: uncultured Bacteroidales bacterium (assembly GCA_937891905.1). Classification (GTDB taxonomy): domain Bacteria; phylum Bacteroidota; class Bacteroidia; order Bacteroidales; family Paludibacteraceae; genus Colicola. The sequence continues at coordinate 4,067 of CALATT010000054.1, forward strand.
CGAGCATGACATTAGCGCCTCGTACTAATATTTCTCCAATACCATTCTTGAGTGCCTCTTCGTTATCCACATTGGTCATGTCTATTTTCACCTCCATGTTGGCTACAGGTGAACCGCATGAGCGTCTTACGAAGTATTTAGGAGGGTTACCACCAATGAGTGGTCCTGTTTCGGTCATTCCGTAACCGATAGAGAGCGGGAAGTGAATATCCATGAGGCATTTTTCTACCACAGGGTTCATCGCTGCACCGCCGCAGATGAAATAGCGTAACTGACCGCCAAAGGCGTTTGTGAGGGCTGATTTAACGCGACTCTTGATGAGGTTTCCGATAAGTGGCATATGCCAGAAAGTGCGTATTGCCCATTTGCTGATGGTAGGGTCAATGCTCTTTTTGTATATCTTCTCAATCACCAATGGTACGGTCACCACCAAGTATGGTTTTACTTCCTTCATTGCTTTGAGCAAGATGCTTGGAGTGGGTGTTCTGGTTAGGAAGTAGATATGTGTTCCTGCGCAGAGCGGATAGAGCAATTCAGCTACTTGTCCGAACATATGCGCGAGTGGGAGCATAGATACCAATCGTTGTCCTGGCTCAACAGGTAGCACTTTGAATGCCACTTCAATAATATTATTACTGATAGAGCGTCCATTGAGCATTACGCCTTTGGGTGAACCGGTAGAACCGCTGGTGTAGTTGATGATAGAGAGCGCTTCAAGGTCAGCATTGAAATTCACATCATCTGCTTGTAAACCGTTAGGGTAGCGCTTATTTAGTTCGCTTTCTATTTCCTCTTGTGTAGGAACAACCACGCCCTCTTTGCTGCTGATGGTAGAGAAATTCTCTAATGAGATGATAGCTTTGAGTCGTTCGGGTAATGTTTGTTCCTTGAGTTCTTTCCAAACATATGGTCCTACGAATAGCATATCCGAGTCAGAGTGGTCCAATAGGTATGCTATATTCTCTGCTGTGAAATCTTGCAAGATGCTCACCACCACTCCTTCGTATGCTGTAATAGCGAGGTATGCAACCGCCCAGTTGGCGCAGTTACGACCAGCGAGAGCAATCTTATCGCCTTTCTTGATGCCAAGTTTCTCAAAGAGAATTTGCATCTTGATCATTTCTTGCGCTAATTGCCCGAATGTATATTCGTGGTTTTCTCCGTAGTCGGTTAACGCTAGATCATCCCATTGGTGCGCCATTACTTCTGTAAGGCATTGTAAATAGTGCTTGGCCATTTTTGTATGTATTGAAAGATGGTGGTAATTAACTGTATAAGAAACGCTTAATTGATTTCTTAGGAGTCTTCTCAAACTCTTGTGGTACAACCTCTACGCTTGCTATTTGGCTGTATTGTGGTAGTTGTTTATTGAGTGCTACACGGTGCTCTTCCATGAGTGCTACAACATTATTATCGCCTGGATTCTCAGGGAAGATGAGTGCTACGAGTTTGTGATCTCTATCCACAACGATAGACTCCACAACGCCTGGCATAGAATTGATTTTATCTTCAATCTCTTCTGGGTAGATATTTTGTCCTGAAGGACCAAGAATCATATTCTTAGAGCGTCCGTGAATATAAATATTTCCTTGTCTGTCTAAGATACCAAGGTCACCAGTACGCATCCATCCATCCTCGGTGAAGACTGCTTTGGTGGCCTCTTCATTCTTGTAGTATCCGATCATGACATTGATACCTTTTACTTGTATTTCGCCATCTTTCTTGTATGGGTTTTCTGAGTCGATGCGTACTTGGCATTGTTGTAATCCCTTACCGCAGCTGTGGAATTTATACTTCCACCAATCTTCGTAACTGATGAGTGGTCCGCATTCGGTCATACCATAACCTACGCAGTATGGGAATTTAATATCGTGCAGTACTTGCTCTACTTCGCCGTTGAGTGCTGCGCCACCGATGATGAGGTAACGAAGGTTGCCACCGAAGGTCTTCAAGAGTGCCTCTCTTACTTTCTTACGCACTACATGCTTGATACCTGGCGTTTTCCATAGGATTTTCATCAATGGAGAACTGATTTTTGGCATTACACCTTTCTTCACCACTTTCTCGATTACCAAAGGTACAGTAAGGATCATGAATGGTTTCACTTGTGCGAAAGCCTTCATAAGTACTGTAGGAGTAGGGGCTTGTGTGAGGAAGTTGATATGTGCTCCGTCGCATACTTGGTATAGGAACTCGAACATGAGTCCGAACATATGTGCCACAGGCAGCATAGAAACCACTTTATCGCCTGGCTTGTGAGGGATGCGTGTAGCCGCGAACTCTACATTACCACAAAGACTGAGATGTGTGAGCATTACGCCCTTAGGGTTACCGGTAGAACCGCTGGTGTAGTTGATAATAGCCAGTTCGTCAAAGTTATTTGTAGGATAGTTCACATCTTCGATGGTAACGCCATTAGGGTATTTCTCATTGAAGATAGCTTCGCATTTATCGTATGTTTGTTGGGTAGCTTCGTCTGCATTGATGATAGTATAGTCATCCATGAAGATAGTAGCCTTGAGTCCCTTCATTTGTGTGGCGTCAATTTTCTTCTTCACATTAGGACCTACATAGAGCAATACAGCCTCAGAGTGATCTACTAATCCGTATATGCCTTCAGCAGTGAAATCAGGGAGGATACTAACAACTACTGCTTCGTAGCTTTCAGCAGCGAGGAATAATACGCCCCAGTTAGCGCAGTTACGGCCAGCGAGAGCGATCTTGTCGCCTTTTTTGATACCCAACTCTTTCCAAGTGGTATGCAATTTAGCGATT
>CALATT010000055.1 GCA_937891905.1 uncultured Bacteroidales bacterium
CTGCTTGGCTACCATTTTGGATGTAAAATTACTGCTTTTATTTGCTATACGCAAGCATTTGGGCAAAAAATGACATTTTTCCCTGCAATATAGCAATAAAAATGTGATGTAAGCAGAATATATAACTAAATCGCAGCACTTAAATTAGCATCCGCCATCGTTCGCATCTCGTTCGCATCGTGAATGTCCTCATAGGGTGCGTATGTGTTGGTCCATCAAAAGTGGCAAACATAATAGAGCCATTTTGTTTCAAATAAATCTTTTTTCTAAAAATTCTTGCATAATTGATAATTTTGTTGTACCTTTGCAGCGAATGAATAAAAGAGCACCGGAAATATTATGCCTGCGGAAGGATATAGAGAGTGAGGTAAAGCGCAAAATACGCACTCCATATGACTTTGAGTTTTTAGTGGGCGTCATATGGGAGCGTATGCATGAGAATATATCTCCCACTACACTCAAGCGCCTTTGGGGATATATAGATGGAGCGGAAACAACCCGTCGCAGTACCTTGTGTCTTCTATCTCGATTTTTGGGATATGAGGACTGGGAGGCATACACTATAGCGTTAGCTATGCGCACGGATATAGAGAGCGTAGATTTTCAAGGAGAAGGAATACATAGCGCCGATTTGGAAAGGGGTGATTTAATAGAACTAACATGGTTGCCTAATAGGCATTGCGTATTTCGCTATGAGGGAGAGACACATTATGTAGTAATAGAATCCCATAATAGCAAGTTACGCGTGGATGACCGTTTTGACGCGGCGTGTTTCATAGTAGGTAAGCCACTCTATATAGATCGCCTTATTCGAGGAAATGCAGAACCTACATCCTATGCGGCAGGAACAAAGAATGGATTAATTAGCGTTCGTAAGATATGAATCCAATTGATATGTCTTCTTCTGGTTTTATCTGTCCTGCAGAGTTTTCTGCGGAATGGCATGATATAAATCTTCTACAAGAGCGTACATATACAACTATCTATACTGCATTGCGTTATGGACGGCGCTTTGTGCTAAAGACACTTTCTTCTAAGTGCGCAGAACTAACCGACTATCAATTGCAACAAGAGCAAGAATTTCAATTGGGAGTTCAATTGGTGCACTCTAACATTGCAGCTGTTTATACATTAGAACAAATAGACGGAGTGGGGCGTTGTATCGTGCAAGAATGGATAGATGGTGTTACTTTGGGAGAATGGTTGAGCACCAAGCCAACTAAAGCAGCGCGTGAACGAGTAGTGACTCAACTATTGGAGGCTATTGATTATTTGCATGGGCTACAATTGGTTCATCATGATTTAAAGGCTGATAATATCCTGATTACACGCAATGGAAGCAATGTAAAACTAATTGATTTCGGCCTTTCGGCTATAGATGCCACTTTATCTCCTATACCCAATGACCCTAAAAGGGATATACAGAAGGTAGGCCAACTGATAGAAATAATAGTGCCTAATAAGTATGGCAGAATAGTGAGGAAATGTAAAAAGGGGGATTTTTCAACTATCAATGCGATACAAATAGCTATTTATAACCGCAATCGTATTGTACGCATCACACCTATAGTCCTGTCTATTATATTATTTATACTGGCGGCATTGCTCTTCTACTCTTCATGGAATGCAAAACGAATAGAGCAAGAACGATACAATACAATGATAGCACAGATTGATTCTTGTATGCTCCAAAAGCAAGATGTGTTCAATGAAATACTCAGTAGAAATAAGATGTATGATATGTCTAATATGCAAGATGTAATGGCTTATCAGGCAGTAGTGGATGAAATAGCAAAGCAGCAAAAGGCGCAATGGGCCATACGAGATTCGATAATCAATACATACAATCTGAGTGACCCAATGCGGGAACAGTTCTGGCAGATATGGACCCGTAAGGAGTCGGAACTAATAACAGATGTGATGAAGAGGTTGAGTGATAAACTTAAAAGAAACACATAGGTGCACTTAATTAATACATATAATAAACAATTGGATAATTATGAGATATACTTTTTCTGCAAGTAGAGTGACAGGTGGAAATGTGGTGTTTCCAGATCAATTTGTGATAGATGAGGATACTCAGATGTTTACCTATCGCAAGAAGAAACTTATTGGTTATGAGGAGACTAATATTCGTTTCTCATCAATCGGTTCTGTTTCGCGAAGCGCTGGTTTGCTCTTCTGTGATGTGACGATAGAGACCAATGGTGGTGTAACTATCGTGGCAAATGGTTTCACGCGTTCAGATGCAAATCGTATAGTGCAATTACTGACTAACCGATAAGCAAGCGGCAGGAATAGTATGACAGTTCTATACGAGGATAATCATATCATAGCCGTTAATAAGACTTGCAACGAGATAGTACAAGGCGATAAGACCGGAGATACACCGCTGAGTGAGATTGTAAAGGCCTATATAAAGGATAAATACAATAAACCTGGCGAGGTGTTTCTCGGTGTGACCCATCGTTTGGATAGGCCTACGAGTGGAGTGGTGCTTTTTGCGCGTACCAGCAAGGCTCTCACGCGTCTCAATGAGATGTTCAAAAGTCACGAGAAGATTAAAAAGACCTATTGGGCCATTGTGCAGAATGCACCCAAACAACCACAAGCAAAGCTTGAGAACTGGCTTGTACGCAATGAGAAACAGAATAAATCGTATGTTGCCAAACCTGGAACGAAGGATGCTAAATTGGCAGTCTTGACCTATTCCACAATTTCCACAAGCGATAATTACACATTATTAGAAATACAATTAGAGACCGGTAGGCATCACCAAATACGCTGCCAGTTGGCGGCTATTGGGTGTCCTATAAAAGGCGACCTCAAATACGGTGCCAAGCGCAGTAATCCCGATGGAGGAATCAGTCTGCATGCACGCCAAATAGCATTTATTCATCCTGTTAGCAAACAAGAAATATGTATCACCGCTCCCGTACCTAATGACAAACTATGGCGAGCTATAACCCATGATTTAGTATGAAACACTTAGCATTTACATTTGTTCTTTGTCTATTATCTTTAACTGGTTTACAAGCGGCCATCTTGCCTGACACTCTCGTTGCCTTCCCTGGCGCTGAGGGTTTTGGAAAGTACACATCTGGTGGACGCGGAGGAAAAGTGGTGTATGTCACTTCACTTGAGGATGACACAGAAGGAGCTATACCTGGTACGCTCAGATGGGCCATCGCACAATATCCAGGCGAACCATTGACTATTTGCTTTGCCGTTTCGGGTAATATACAACTCAAAAAAGACTTGCGATTCAATCGCCGAGAGAACTTCACCATCGCCGGTCAGACGGCACCAGGAATGGGAATCGTTATCAGTCATAACAAAGTGAATTTCGGTGGATCAAAGAACTTCATTGTTCGTAATATACGATTTCGCGTGGGCAATGCGGACGCAGATGGCAATTTGCTGACAGCCAATGCTGTAGGCGCAGAGAACTGCGAGAGTTTTATTTTTGACCACTGCGATTTCGGGTGGTCAGCAGAGGAGAATATGAACTCTTATGATAGCCATTTTATCACGGTACAGCATTGTATTGTACACGAAGGTTTGTTTAATTCAGGTCACCCAAAGGGTTCGCGTGGTTATGGATGCCAATGGGGTGGTTCGCCTGCGAGTTATCATCATAACTTGTTAGTACACAATAATAAACGCTCTTGCCGCTTTAATGGCGCACAGAGCAATGATTATGTGGTCTATTTGGATTATATTAATAATGTGGTATATAATTTTGAAGGCGGGTCGAATGGTTGTTATGGCGGAGAGAACACAGCTAAGTTAGAGGCAGGAGAGTATAATGGACTCAATTCGGCACATGAGTGTAATTTTATCAATAATTACTATAAAGTAGGACCTAATACAACGAATAAGAAGATTTTTCTATCTGTAGAAACTGCGCGCTCTGGTGCTACCTCATGGGCGCCAAGCCAATGGTATATCAACGGGAATGTTTTTGATGGAGTGCCAACGGCGACAGAAGATAACTGGTCGGCAGTGCAGAGTAAATCACCTTATAGCAATTTGGATACCTTGCGTGTAGATACACTTATACGCCCTAATACACCATGGTGGCGCTGGACGAATGATTCAATCTATGGCCGCTATAATTTCGAAATGTATGCCTATGCTGTAGAGGCGTATGAGACAGCAGAACAGGCATACCAAACTGTGCTGGATACAGTGGGGTGCTGGCCTCGTGATCATGTAGAATTGCGCCTTGTAGAAGATACGAAGCAAGGTAAAAATACCTATTCAGGTAGTAAGTCAAAGAAGAAAGGTATCATTGATCAACCTACTGACGCAGAGGGTTTTTATACTTATCCAGAAGTGCCTGCATTGATTGATACTGACCAAGATGGTATGCCAGACGAGTGGGAACTGGTGAATGGATGTAACCCCGAATTGGCAGACCAAAATACCCGCCATGCGAGCGGGTATACAATGCTTGAGATGTACCTTGATTATGCAATGACGCATCGTCCTGTAATGGAGGATGGGTATGTAGAAAACACAGAAAGCATAGACCAAATACAAGGTAACGAACTACAAAGTGCTAAGGTGCTGAAGGATGGTCAGTTGCTCATTCAACGCGCTGGTAAATTCTATACAGTGCAGGGCATTGAACTAAAATGATTAATTATCAACGACCAAGAATTACAAAGGCAGGTAGATGACTTGTTTGGTATCGAACCACTCACCTTTGAACCACTGAGTGCAAGGAATGAGCTCCGCTTCTTTAAAAGGGCGGAGTTCTTCTTTTAGATCTCCTCCTTTAAGAACGATGAGACCATTAGGAATGGCATTCATAGGAGTTGGTTTGATATTTTTGCGCACTAGTTTGACGAGGTCAGGCATAGGCATTACGGCACGACTAACTATAAAATCGAATTTCTGCTTTTCTTCTTCTGCTCGCTCTTGCTTGCAGATAACATTAGTGAGTCCAAGCGCTTTTGCAATCTCTGTGGCTACCAATATTTTCTTTCTAATTGAGTCAATGAGTACGAATTGGCATTCTGGGAATAAGATGGCCAAAGGTATGCCAGGAAATCCGCCTCCTGTGCCTACATCTAAGATGGTTGTACCTGGTTGGAAGGGTAGGAATTTGGCGATTGCGAGCGAGTGGAGTACATGGTGCTCGTAGAGGTTATCAATGTCTTTGCGTGAGATGACATTGATTTTACTATTCCAATCTCTATACAACGCGTCAAGCTGAGCGAATTGCTCAGCCTGGCGTGCTGTTAATGTAAAATATTCAGAGATAATCATAATGTATTATTCTGCCATATTGGTGAAGACATTTTGTACATCTTCGTCTTCTTCAATTCTATCAATGAGTTTTTGTACGGTTTCGCGTTGCTCATCGGTTAATTGCTTGGTATCGTTAGGAATGCGTACGAACTCGCAAGAGTGTACTTCAAATCCATTCTCCTCCAAGTATTTCTGCATATTGATTGCTTCGTTGAAGTCTGAATAGATGACGATTGTATTTTCCTCTTCGTCCACGCCTAATTCTTCTACTCCAAATTCAATCAACTCTAATTCAAGTTCCTCGAGGTCAATGCCCTCTTTCATGCCTACGGTGAAGCATGCTTTGCGGTCGAATAAGAATTGTAGTGAACCTTGTGTACCGAGTGTGCCGCCGAACTTAGTGAAGTATGAGCGGATGTTAGCTACGGTACGCATGTTGTTATCGGTAGCGGTCTCTACGAAGATAGCGATACCGTGAGGTCCGTATCCCTCGTAGTTGATTTCTTTGTATCCCTCAGAAGACTTATCGGTAGCTTTCTTGATAGCACGATCAATATTGTCCTTAGGCATGTTTTCGCGCTTACATTGTTGAATAAGCGCACGCAGACGAGGGTTGGAGTCTGGGTCAGCTCCACCTTCGCGTGCTGCGATAGTGATTTCTTTTCCTAATTTAGTGAATGTGCGAGACATGTGTCCCCATCGTTTGAGTTTGGTTGCTTTGCGGTATTCAAATGCGCGTCCCATAATATAAGTTTTTTATTGTATTAATAATGAAATATGTTATCTATTTATAATTGCTCTGGAGTAACGATTTCCTCTTTTGGGTTTGTTCCCCAACATACAGAGAATCCCAGTGCTACATTAACCATTTTGCTCTTGTATGGCAATATGTATTGTGTCTTGCCATTGATATCCATTCCTGCGTATGTGGTAGGGATATAGTCCATAGCTAATGTCATATTGATACCATCTTTTGGCATGATGCTTAATCCTGCGCCAATATTGCTAAATTTACCATTATTCATGAGTGAATAGGAGGCAGCTATATTGAGCCAATTGAATGGTTTGTATCCGACGCCAATGGTTATTTCTTCATATAGTCGAGCATTATATAATCTGGTGGCAGATAATAAGCCTACAGTGAGTTTATTATTCAAGAAATTAGCATCTATGCCTAGGTTGAGTTTTGCAGAGATCATCTTATTATATGCATTGCCTGAATGTCCCATTCGAATGGCGTTTGCTAAACCTTGCATGTTGCTCAGGGCTGAATCGAGTAGTAATTGGGTAGAGAAATTCCCTTCTTGGTCGTGGAAGGCTGGATCGCTATACTCAAATTCTCCCACTCCCACAAAGGTGGTATCTATGGTACAAGTGTATTTGTTGGCACCACCCCAGTGGATAAATCCTATATCATTCAGCGCGGCAGATATCTGCACATGTTGATTAGGTTTGTATGTAAAACCTAGATCAATGGCAGCGCCAAAACCACCGCCCATAATCAGTTTAGCTGGATTAGAGTAATCGATGATAGGTGAATTATTGGTGGTTAGTTCGTCTATGACATCCATTAATGGTTCGTCTTCCATGGCAGCTAATTGGGGTAGGTTGAATAATCCTGACGCAGATAATTCTAAGTTTCCTTTCATATTCCATTGCTCAATGCTTGCGTCGAGGGTGAGGTTCTTGGCATTTATTCCTATGTTGGCTTGTCCTACTAAGACTTTTAGTTTTCCACCTATGGTCCATTGCTCGTTTATCTGATGGCTGTACCCAAACGCTAATTCAGTATAGATGGTAGCAGCAGCACCAAGTCGTGATAGATTGAAGGAATTGCTGCCCTCTAAGTTAGTCATAAATCCTCCCAAAACGATTTGTGGTATGGCTTTTGGAAGTGTACTGCCAATCTCTATATGCTGATTGAGTCCAATGGTGAAATAACCTTTCTCTTTGATTCTAAATCCCATATTAACCACTCCCAATGTGGCGTCTCCATTGATGAGCGTCATGTTATTGAGTGATTTTAGTAGTGCTTGCTTATCTCCATTAGGGTGGAGAGGGGTGATGGTATGGCCTGTTTGTGGGTCAAGGTAAAAGAGATCACTCATCGTGAGTGATGTGTTTCCTACTCCTGCGGACATCCATCCAAGAGGTGATATGTTAACAAAGCCTTTGCTGATAGGTTGGAAGGCAGGGTTGATCGTATGGCGCATGGGTGCATTCTCTAAGAAATAGAGGGTATTGATTTGCTGCGCGTTTGCTATAATAGCGCTTTGGAGCACTATGAGGGCGAATATGTATCGTAATAGTGTTTTCATTATTGTGCTCCTCCTTCCGTTGTGTTTAGATCAATGACAGCATTGACATGCGTAGCCAAACCGATATGTAGTTTGAGCGATGCGTCTTCTGTGATGCGCACATTGAATAATCCTTGTTGATAAGCGTATTCTAATGATTTATCATCAATAACTGCTGTAAAGATGATGTTTTTGATCTGCTTGATGAGGTCCAATTTCTCTTGTGTGAGGGAAACGATGATGGTTGTCTCACCTGGAGTGGTCATATTCCAATTACCCAATGAATAAGCGTATGTAGGCGGAGCCAAACGGATGGTATCCTCTGTGAATAGGTTGAATGGCTCCGTAGGAATAGTTGGGTCCATGATGACCTTTCCATTCTCATCCAAACATTTCATCGTTCCTTTGAGGGATAGTGGAATAGTGCTTTTTGCTTTGAGGACAATCTTGAGGTCCGTAACGCTCAGGGTGTCTATTGGTGTAGAAGCGATGAGCGAATCGATACTTAACTGAGTGAGGTTCACTTCGTCAATAGTATCTTTGTACTCCATTTGCACGCCTTGATTAAAGATGAGAGGCAATGTGCATGCTGCTTCGATGCGTATGCCGGTGTGTGGGAGGATACGGATTTGTGGTGTTTGCTGATAATTGAAGTCCACATTGAATTTATATCCTAATTTTTGTGGCATATTATTGAATAGTCTGTCTATTCGTCCGCGTGCTGGGTCCTTATCAAAGAGTACAACCATATTGGTAGTGGAGTCGCCAATAGTACTGGTGATAGGGTCTAAGTATTGGTCTGGTGTGAAATAAATATAGCGTTGTCTTGATCCGTTGAAATCCGCGTACGAGCGATTACCATCCACATCTTCTGCAAATAAATAATCGCCTTGCATGACCAATGCTCCCGCCACTTTGGTAACTACATTCATGTCAATTTTAGGGTCAGCAAAAGGCAGATTTGAGTGTAGGATAAAGTCCATGTCCCCCCAGTTGTCTTTTGCGAGATCTACGATGCTCTCATCATACATATCTTTTGAGCGCACGAACATGCCCCATATAGCTTTGTAGTTGATGAATTGTACGCTGAGGTCGTAGCGGAATTTAGCCGAAGAAGGCACAGGCACTTCCACTCCTGCGGGGATGGTAAAGGTGAAGTTCACGCCAAAGAGGCACGAGTCAATCACATTCGTAGCGTATTTGAGCTGGTCCTTGGTTGGGTCCAGATGACGATTTTTCATCATGCAGATGGAGAAATTATCCACGCTGGTAGGTATGGAGGTGTTGTAATTGGTATTAGGTGTGCCTTTTTGGTACACCACCATGGTATTGCCTGCTGGGCGGGTGATTTGCGGACCCAGATCGAGTGTTACTTCGTCAATCCATTCCCATTCCAGAGGTAAACTCTGCGGATTGATGACGGATGTGAAAGTGGCATTTTCAATATAAGCACTATCCATGCGCTCATGCATTGTGGAGTCGTTGATGCCAATCAATCGCAGTGGTACATCAAAATGCAAGGTAACAGGCATTCCTGTACCGGTCACTTTGCCATTGGCTCCGATCAAATGGGCGGCCTCTAATTTCTCATATACATTGAGATAGAAATCCTTTGAAGAAACATGTTGGCTGAGGTCCACCTGGTGGAAATTGCGCTCAATCTTGAAGGTGTCCTTCCATGTGATGACACCTTGATGGTTGAGTGAGTCGATATAGATATTATTCACATTGCCAATGAAATCTCCTATGGTGGCTTTCATGCTACCAATAGGGAGCGCTATGCCAAGATCCACTTCGGTGGTGGCGTCTATATCATTGAGATTGACATTAGAGCGACAACCGGCCAATATACCGCCTATGAGAAGGATAGCAAATAATGTGCGTGCGTGCTGAAAACTCATTTGTGGGCTATAAATAAGGAGTTGTGTTGTATATTAAATATGCAATGAAAGCAGTTCTTTTGCTTGCGACTGCAAAGGTACTGCTTTTTTTGCGAATATGCAAATAATTTATGATTTTTTATTCATTCTTTATCTTAAAAGATAAATTTTCTCGGTGGCTCGTGTGGTGGCAGTGTATAACCAGCGTAGGTATTCTTGTCTTTCTGCTGGTATGCTCATTCGCTCTTGGTCTTCATGTATGGCGCTGGTGTCAATATAAACATGTTTCCATTGTCCGCCTTGCGCTTTATGGCAAGTGACGGCATACGCAAAGCGTATTTGTAGAGCATTGTAGTAGGGAGATTCGTATATTTTTTGTATCAGTGCTTTTCTATTGCGAATCTCGGGATAGTCCTCTGCCACGCGTGCGAAGAGTTCTTTTTGCAATCCATAATTGGCTTCAGGGTTATCGGTGGTGAGTGTGTCGAGCCATAGGAGTGCTTCTATTTCCCAGTTGTAGTCCACCGAGCGGAGTAGGGCTTTGGCGAAGTTAAATCCGTACATTTCATGCTGCCCGTATAGGCGTGTTATTTCAAGTATGTCCCCATTGGCAATAAAATCGAGGTCTTGGTATTCTTTAGCCCAGAAGTAGTTGTTTTTGGTAATCATTATTCTGTCTCCTGAGGAGATGAGTTCTTCTTTCCATAGGATGCGTGCTCGGATACCTTGGTTGTATAGATTAGTCATCTTATTGCTTCGTGTGATGACGAGTGTCTCTTCAGCGCCCACTTCTCGCCAACTCTGCTCTAAGGTATCCACCACTTCTTCTCCCTTCAGGCGAATGACATCGGGGTAGGTATCTAAGGTGAGTTTGCCGTCTGCGTCGTCATTGGATAGTATTTCTCTTAGGCGTGTGGCGTTGGCTAATATGCCTGAATTCAATGCTTGACGAGCCACCTCTTTGAGTGAGAAACTGCTGATGTCCAGACCATAACCTGCCATGAAATCATCTTCCAATGCAGGACTGTCATTATTCCCTACAGGGGGTAATTGGGCGTTGTCTCCTACTAAGAGCAAACTGCATCCTTGTCCGCTATAGACAAAACTGATTAGGTCGTCCAATAGGCATCCTGTGCCAAAGGTGGTGTTGTCTCGTGCGCCTGAAAGCATGGACGCCTCATCGACGATGAATAGTGTATTGATGTGTTTATTATGTGCTAAGGAGAAAGCTTCTTGTCCTAATTGGTTTTGGCGATAGATATATTTATGAATAGTGTATGCTGGCATGCGTGAGTATTTGCTAAGCACTTTGGCTGCTCTGCCTGTGGGTGCGAGTAGAACGCATGCTTGTTTGAGTCCCTTCATCGCGTTGACTAATGCGCTCATGACACTTGTTTTTCCTGTACCTGCGTAGCCGCGTAGTATGAAGGCTTTGCGCGGTGTGCGAGAAACTAAGAAACGACCTAAAGAGAGGAAGAGGTCTTCTTTCTCTTTATTGGGCGTGAAGGGTAGTTCAGCCTTAATGCGATCTATGATGAAATGCTCGAGCAAAGTAATGAGTATTGAGTAGTGAGTATTGAGTAGTGAGTATTGAGTAGTGAGTATTGAGTAATGAGTATTTTGCAAAAAAAATGCGTAAATATTTGCGTATGTCAAAAAAAAGCAGTACTTTTGCAGTCGCTTTTAAGAAGTACAGGGTAAGTCCTACACGACCAGCTCCCTCCCAACTCCCCCAGGTCTTGACCGAAGCAAGGGTAAGAGGTTGTAGCGGTGCGATGTAGTCAGCTTACCCTTTTTTTGTGCTTTTTCGTATGCTTTTTCTTATTGTACGCGTTGACCTGTAGGGGTGAATAGTTGTTCACCTTGTAGGATGAGTATCTGTCCGTCTCGTACTATCTTGCGTGCTTTGATCTCATTTAATTCTATGCTTGGTGTTTGCTCGGCATAGAGGGTATATGCTTTCCATGCGTCAGGAATACCATAGCCGAACTGTTGATAATCGGGTGTGAGGGCTCTATCCGACGAATCTATGATTCGTTGGCGTATCTGCATGGCGTTTTCGTTAGGTAGTGCCGACCATAAGGAGGCGGCAAGTCCTGCGATAGTAGGTGCTGCAAAACTGGTACCATTGGATTGGAAGACTGTTCCATTGGGTGCGATGAGTGCCGTTTGCACTCCCTGCGCACACACTTCGGGTTTGACGCGTCCGTCTGCTGAAGGTCCATAACTGGAGAAAGTACTCATCTCGCCTGTGGCGGTGACGGCTCCGATGGATAATATGCTATCTGCGTCGGCGGGTACGCATATCTTATGCCAGTCACTCTGTGCTTCGTTGCCTGCCGCGACGCATACCAACATACCTTTGCGTGCGGCAATAGTGGTGGCGATAGAGAGCCGCGTGGTGCTGCCATCTAACATATCGTGTGAGAGGTTCCACTCGGGATTATCAAAATAGAAATACCCTAAGGAGACTGAGAAGATATTCACTCCCAAGGAGTCTGCTTTCTCGAGTGCTGCGATGAGGTTATCCATCTCTTTGGGCGACTCGCTATGCATCTCTTCGGAGCGCATGAGGTAGTATTGCGCGCGTGTGGCAGCTCCATGATAACTATCTGTCAGGGCCGATATAGTGCTTAGGCATGCCAGTCCGTGTATGCCTTCCGCTCCATAGAATGGGGCGGCGTCGTCTGTGAAATCGAAGTGCCCTAACTCTAATTCGTGACGGAAACAAGGCAATGTATTGGCATTGGTGAACCCTCCATCGCAAATAGCCATCAGTATACCTTGTCCCTCAAATCCCGCTTGGTGCAGTGGTGTGAGGTTGAGTAGGGAGTAGGGAGTAGTCAGTAGTGAGTAGTGAGTAGTGAGTAGTGAGTAGTGAGTATTGAGTAGGGAGTAGTGAGTATTGAGTGGTTTGTTCTCTGTACTCTGTACTCGGTACTCTGTACTCTGTACTTCGTCCTCTCTTGTCTGCTGTACGCTTGCTATGAAGCGCCATTGCTCTACTTGTGCGGCTTGGTCTGTGCTCATTCGGCATGTAGCTCCGTTCATCCATCGGCTGGTATGGCATATCTCCACTCCCGCATGGCGTAGGCTACCTAAATAGGGAGCATAGACAGGATAGTCCAGATGATCGGTGTCTATCTTCCATTTGGTGCGTTGCTCGATGGCACGCGGCGAGAGAGCCGGTTGGTCAGCGAGCGGCTTATCTGTGAAGGAGACAAAGAAGATATGTAATAGCGTGAGTAGTAGCACGATGAGGTTAAGGGTTTATCGCTTTTCTAATAGTACTACATTCTCCACATGTTGTGTGTGCGGGAACATATCTACGGGTTGTATCTTGGTCACGCGGTATAGGGTGTCGAGCATTTGTAGGTCTCGTGCTTGTGTAGCGGGGTTGCAACTGACATAGACGATGCGTTGTGGTGCTGCGTTGAGAATGACTTGTATGACATCCTCGTGCATTCCTGCTCGTGGTGGGTCGGTGATGATGACATCTGGTTGTCCATGTGTAGCTACGAAATCGTCATTGAGAATATCCTTCATATCTCCTGCGAAGAAGAGGGTATTTTCTATGGCATTTATCTTCGAGTTCACTTTGGCGTCCTCGATAGCCTCGGGCACATACTCGATACCGATCACTTGTCGTGCTTGTTTAGCTACGAAATTGGCGATGGTGCCTGTACCTGTGTAGAGGTCATATACCAGTTCGTTGCCTGTGAGTTGTGCGAAAGAGCGTGCCACTTTATAGAGCTCGTATGCTTGCTCGGTATTGGTTTGGTAGAAGGATTTGGGTCCTACTTTGAATTGTAACCCTTCCATCTCTTCGATGATATGGTCTTGCCCGAAATAGGTGATTACTTCTTGGTCGCCAATGGTGTCGTTAAACTTGAGGTTTTCTACATAGAGTAGGGAGATTATTTGTGGGAAGGCGAGGTGTAGGTGCTCTAAGAGTGCGAAGCATTGTTCGTTCATTTTCTCTCCGAAAGAGACGATGAGCATTATTTCGCCTTTGTGGTTATTACGCAAGATGAGTGTGCGCAGTTGTCCCTGGTGTGTATGTTCGTTGTAGAAAGTGAGTCCATGTTGCTTGGCGTATGTGCGTACGGTATTGCGTATATCATTGTTGATGGATGGCATGAGATGACATTCGTCGATGTCGAGTACTTTGTCAAACGCGCCGGGTATATGAAATCCCACGCCGTAGGTGTTGTCCACTTGGTCTATTCCTCCTGCGGCTTGTATCTGTTCCCATGGCAACCATTTTCTATCGGAGCAAGAGAACTCGAGTTTATTGCGGTATTCGTATATCTGTTTGGAACCTAAGATAGGGTTTGTCTCTGGTAGGTCTATTTTTCCTATTCGTGTGAGGTTGTCGATTATTTGTTGTTGTTTGTATTTGAGTTGCTCTTCGTATGGGAGTATTTGCCATTTGCATCCTCCGCAAGTGCCGAAATGCTTGCATTGTGCTTGGCATCGTGTGGTGCTGGGTTGTATGAGTTTGACCACTTTTGCCTCCATGAAGCTATGTTTCTTTTTTGTTATTTGTAGGTCCACGACATCTCCTGGCACGCAGTTGGGTACGAATGTGACGATATCGTTTATTCTGACGAGTGCTTTTCCTTCTGCAGCTACGCCAGTGATGGTAACATTCTCTATGAGAGGTAGATTTTTCTTTTTCGCCATATAGTGTGTTGTTGATTTTTTACTTAGCCGTTTAGTTTGCAAAACCTTTGCGACTGCAAAGGTAGTGTTTTTTTCTGATATATGCAAGTGTATGGGTGTTTTTTTTGTGTAATGTGCAGGGTGTAGTTTGATTTTGAAAAAAATAAAGAAAACGAAATGAAAATAGAGAAAACATTTTTAGTTAATCAAAAACTCGCAGCCTATTATATGTTTTAAACAAAAATAATAAAAATACTGCCTCAAAGGCATAATAGCTAATCGCTCTT
>CALATT010000056.1 GCA_937891905.1 uncultured Bacteroidales bacterium
CATATAGATGTGCCTCGCGCAGACTATCTGCATGAGCAACAACCTCCTGCGCCTCGCGCACCGCGCGAGGGCTGCAACTGCTGAGTAATACAGCGATGAGTAATATGAAGTAGTCAGTTTTCAGTGGTCAGTTTTCAGTAGTCAGCAGTCAGTGGTCAGCAGTCAGTGGTCAGTAGGGAGTTTATTCTTCGCTGAAATGGACTAAGACATTTCTATACGAGTTGAAAATCTTTGATTTAGACACAAAGCCTAAGTAATGCTTGTCATGGTCCACCACAGGTAAGTTCCATGCGCCTGTATCCTCAAAAACCTCCATCACTTTCTCCATTGGATAATCAAACTGCAAGATAGCAGGCGGAGAAGTCATCAGTTGCCCCACCGTGAAGCGCTTATACAAACGCGGTTGGAACATGATATTACGCACCTCATCTAATAATAGAATACCGCGCAAACGACCATCGTGGTCGATAACAGGGAAAGTATTGCGCTTATTCTCAGAAATAACCTTGACTAATTCGCCAAGCGTCATCTCGGGGAAGATGACCGTGAAATCTGTCTCTAACACATTCTCCATCTTGAGCAATGTGAGCACATTACGGTCCTTATTATGCGTGAGCAACTCACCTTTCTGCGCCAGACGCATAGCATAGAGCGAGTGGGGTTCGAAAACCTTCATCGTCAGATACGATATCACACTCACTATCATCAGCGGCATGAAGAGGTGATAGCCACCCGTCAGTTCGGCAATCAAGAAAATACCCGTCAGCGGCGCATGCATCACACCCGACATCAGTCCCGCCATACCTACTAAGGCAAAATTAGCCTCGGGCACGAAGATGCCCGACAAGCGCATGATACGCGCCGTAACAAATCCCACTAACGCACCCATGAAGAGCGATGGAGCGAAGATACCTCCCACACCGCCAGCACCATTCGTAGCCACACTCGCTACAATCTTGAGCAAGATAATTGCCACGAAATAGACCAGAATAATCATCTGCGTATGGATAGTGGATAGATTCGCATAGAAATCTGTGGGCACCAAATAACGCTCCAACGGACTATTATTCAATGCACCCAAACCATTACCATTGATGAGTTGGTGAATCGTTTCATATCCCTCACCATATAATGGTGGAAAAAGGAAAATAAGTACGCTCAGCACAACACCACCTATGAGCAGTTTGCACCACATATTGCCCACACGGTGCTTCATCCACTGCTCCATAGCATTCATGCCTCGCGTGAAATAGAGACTCACCAGTCCGCACACCGCACCTAAAATGAGATACCAAGGAATACGGCTGATATGGAAATCCTCGTAACTGGATAGTGGGAACATGGGTTCCACCCCTGTGGCGATATACGAGATAACAGTGGCTGTGACCGATGAGATTAACAAGGGCGCTACAGAGGTCATCGTCAAGTCCATCATCAGCACCTCTAAGGTGAAGACCAGCCCCGCGATAGGAGCCTTGAAAATACCACCTATCGCTCCCGCAGCACCGCAACCAATCATGAGCATCATCGTCTTTTGGTCCAAACGGAAAGCCTTGGCTAAGTTGCTACCTATTGCCGCACCTGTGAGCACGATAGGCGCCTCAGCACCCACCGAACCACCAAAACCAATAGTCAGTCCCGAACCCGCTATCGAGCTCCACATATTATGGCCCTTGATAATCGACTTGCGCTGACTAATGGCATATAGAATCTTGGTTATACCATGAGAAATATCATCGCGCACCACATACTTAACAAATAGCGCTGCCAATGTGATACCGATGATAGGCGTGATGAGGTACCACCAGGTATTATTATCTGCTATCAGATGGTCCTCTACCAACCATTGAATAAAATGAATAAAAGACTTCAGGATTGTGGCAGCGAGGGCAGCGAAAACACCCACGAAGAACGAAAGGAGCAGCACCAAGTGCTTCTCGCTAATGTGGCGTTCACGCCACTCAATCATTCTATCATACCAACCGCCCTTTACCATTGGCAATTTTCTGTATTAGTTATCCCAACCGATGCCTTTGTATTTATCCAAATCCCACTCTTCTTCCACCTCATTGAGATAAATAGTATGCTCCTCGTTATCGTCCTCATTAGCAGGCTCTTCCGCCTTTTCGATAACCGTCACATCAATTGGTGCGTGACTGATTTCAATCACTTGATTTTGCTCCTTATTGAGTTCCTCCCACAGCACATCTTTGAGCGCATCTACACCCAATCCTGTGAGCGACGAGATAGCCACTACAGGAATACCTAATTGTTCGCTAAGCGCAGCCACATCTGCCTCAGTGATAGGTGGCAGTTCATTACCCTCTTGGTCGATGCGAGGCACATCCATCTTGCTGATTGCCAAGATGCGCGCTTTGCTGAGCAATTCGGGATTATATTGCTCCAATTCATTGAGCAAAATATTGTACTCGGCTTGTATATCTTCGCTTGCTGCAGGTACCATGAAGAGCAGTACCGCATTACGCTCTATATGGCGCAAGAAACGCAGACCAAGACCTTTTCCCTCACTCGCGCCCTCAATGATACCCGGTATATCCGCCATGCAGAATGAGCGTCCATCACGATACGAAACGATACCTAATTGCGGAGTAAGGGTGGTGAATGGATAATCAGCTATCTCGGGTTTGGCAGCCGATACCACGCTCAGCAGCGTGGATTTGCCGGCATTCGGGAAACCCACCAATCCCACATCAGCGAGCACCTTGAGCTGCATAATAACGGTGCGCTCCAAGGCTGGTTCGCCCGGTTGTGCATAACGCGGCGCCTGATTAGTGGCAGTGCGGAAATGCCAGTTACCTAATCCACCGCGACCACCTTTAAGCAGCACCACGCGCTCATTATGCTCCTTCACCTCACATATGAACTCTCCCGTCTCACCATCATAGATAACAGTGCCGCATGGCACTTCAATAATCTTATCTTCACCATCTTTACCGAACGAGCGACTTTGACCACCACGACCTCCGTCTGTGGCGATGATATGCTTTTGATACTTGAGGTGAAGGAGAGTCCAAAGGTTACGATTGCCCTGCAAGATTATTGACCCTCCTTTACCTCCATCGCCACCATCAGGCCCACCCTTAGGCACATACTTAGCACGATGAAGGTGCATACAACCCGCGCCGCCCTTACCAGAGCGGCAGTAAATCTTCACATAATCAATAAAATTGCCAGACATATATTTTATGCTTTTATTTTCAACTGAATGATTTGCTCTATCTGCATAAATACCTCCTCGATGGACATATTACCATTCACTGCGAAATAATTTCCATTACGCAAGTAATATTTAGCCACATCCTCTGTTTGAGCATGATATACAGCCAAGCGTTTTTGAATTGTCTCCAAGTTGTCATCTGCTCTACCGCTCACTTTTCCGCGCTCCAAGAGACGAGTAATAAGTGATTGCTCATCCACTACCAATTCAATCATGATGGCCTCCATATGACGATTGGCCAGCAATTGTGTGAGCGACTCTGCCTGAGCCAAGGTGCGTGGATAACCGTCAAAAATCATTCCCTCGCTATCTGCTGGTAAATGACTAATATAATGGTCTATCACGCCATACATCTTATCATCTGGCACCAAGTTTCCTTTGGAAATCAATGCATCAATCTCTTGCCCCAACTGACTACCAGACTTAATCTCCGCGCGCAATACATCGCCCGTAGAGAGGTGATTAAGATGATACTTATTTACAATAAAATCCGATTGTGTACCTTTACCACTACCTGGGGCACCACATAGAATAATATTCAGCATGTTCCTTAAAATAAATAAACAGACATAAAACGAGTTGCCCTTTTCTACCTTGGGCAACTCGTTTTTAAGCTATATTGCTAATTAGAGAGCAAATTTAGAACCTGCTTTGATCTTAACAACTTTCTTTGCTGGGATTTCAACAACTGCACCTGTGCGTGGGTTTTTAGCCTTGCGAGCTGCTTTCTCTACTACTGCTACATTAGCATAACCAACGAGCTGTACGCCTTCGCCGTTCTTAACTGTTTCAACTACAACTTCGAGAGCTGCGTCAATAACCTTAGCTGCTTGAGCTTTTGAAACTTGAGCCTTAGCTGCTACTGCTTCGATAAGTCCATTCTTGTTCATAATACTGAATGTTTTAAGATTTATAAATAAAGTTACTTATTAGTTCCAATTCCGGAATACGCTTGCAAAGTTACAACTTTTTCTTTATTCTGCAAATATTTCATGCCAAAAAATGCATTTTTTACACAAAAAAAGCATATTTTTCTGCATTCGGCGCAGTTTTTGTATGTTTATTTCGTAAAAAAATAGTACTTTTGCAGTCGTTATGAGAAATTTACCTACAGTGACTCGCTATCTGTTGATAGCTAATTTTATCATCTTTTTCCTCTCTGGCATACTGGAGAGAAATTTTGGCATTGATGTGAATGCGATAGGTGGTTTGCACTACTACAATGCACATTCGTTCCATTGGTGGCAACCATTCACATACATGTTTCTGCATGCTAATTTATCACACATTCTATTCAATATGTTAGCCGTATGGATGTTCGGTGCTACATTAGAAAATGCATGGGGTTCACGCCGTTACCTGATTTATTATATAGTATGCGGTTTGGGTGCTGCCTTCATTCAAGAGTGTGTATGGTCAGTAATGCTCAGTAATATGGCAGACACATACGATGCATTCAGTATTGCCCGCTATGCCCACAATCTCACCACTATAGGTGCCTCGGGTGCGGTATTTGGCGTCCTTTTTGCCTTCGGATGGCTCTTCCCTGATACGCCAATGTTCCTCCTATTCATCCCTATCCCTATCCGCGCGCGCACAATCGTTATTATATACGCGGTTGTAGAGTTATTCGCTGGAATGGGCAATATGATGGGTACTCATATAGATAATGTAGCCCATTTTGCCCACTTAGGCGGTATGCTCTTCGGGTGGTTATTACTGCTATACTGGCGGCGTAATAACTGGCGCGAACCCGGTTCAAGCGAATGGTGGTGGAAAGTGAAACAGAAATGTAGAGAACTATTCAATCGCCATCAACGATTAGATAGCACCAAAGAGAAGGATTATGATAATTATCACTATCACAAACGATTGTGATGGGTTACCAAGCCAATTCAGCTACTACCGGACTGTGATCAGAACCGGTAGTTTTTTTTACGGCACACTGAATAGGAATAATAGGATCTTGGCAGAATATATAATCAATGCGCACGCCGAACGAACCTTTCAAATCAAAAGTAGAACCCCACTTACCCCAACTTGTTTCCAACCACGCATCATGCAAGCCTTTGCTGATGGTATAATAGGTATAACTGAGTGCCACATCATTCAAATCACCCACTACTATAACAGGGTGCGGACTATTATCTATCTCTTGGCGCACCGCACGCGCTTGCTCATGACGCCGCGCACTCGCTGTATTCCATTTACTGCTCAAGCGCTGTGCAGAATGACGCAAATCCTCGTAATCCGTGTCACTACCTACATGCACCAAATCGGATGCAGAAAAACGATTAGACTCTAAGTGATTAACAATCAATCGAATCGTATCCTCACCTTTCAGCACATCACAGCGACTACTCAGATTAGCACGAATCTCATAATCCACCGTTTTCTTATTAATAAGCGGATAGCGAGACCACACCATATTACCAAACTGGCGGCGTTTATTATATACCGAGAAATCAATATAGGAATAGGGATACTTAGCACCCAATGCTTGCTTCACCTCAGCAAGGGTTAAGAATTCCGCACTCTTATACACATCCACCTCTTGCAAACAAATGACATCTGCGTCCTGCGCAAGCAAATACTGCAATACAGCATTCTCATGCGGCTTGCGGTACTGACCCATCTGGTGCGTATTCCATGTTAAGATAGTTAAGCGATTGGACAAACCCAACTGCTCCGCCTGCGTAGGAGGCGTACCGTGACTCACCAGCGGCAATAGACACACAATACATCCTATTACCAATAGGACGAATACTATATAGCGGAATTTATGTGTGCGTTCAGATTTCATTGCTTAGGGCGGAGGGTAACAAGCGGGATGATCATCTCTTCCAATGAAATGCCTCCATGCTGGAAGGTATCGCGGTAATACTGCGCATAATAATTGAATTGATTAGGATAAGCGAAGAAATCATTGCCTGAGCAGAACATATAACTGCTACTCACATTCGGACAAGGCAAGCCCACGCGCTTTGGTTGCTCAATGGTCATCACATTCTTCGATGCACACTTGAGCGCCTTACCCACCTTGTAGCGGATGTTCGTATTGGTATTCTTATCAGCCACGATTTGCACAGCATTCTTGACGCGCGTTGTACCATGATCGGTGGTGATTACAAGAGTCATCCCTTGCTGCGCAGCACGCTGCAGCAGTTCGTAGATAGGCGAATGCTTAAACCAACTGATGGTCAGACTGCGATAAGCCGCCTCGTCATTCGCCAACTCACGCATCATCTTACTCTCTGTACGCGAATGGGATAGCATGTCAATAAAATTGAGAACCACCACATTGAGCGCACTCTGGCTTTGCTTTAACTGCGCCACTACACGCTCGCCAAAACTGATCTCATTCACCTTCCAATAACTATATGTATCACGGCGACGATACCTATCCAATAAAGTTTGAATCAACTCTTTCTCGTATTGGTTCTTACTCTCCTCATCTCCTTCTTCCACCCATAAATGCGGATACATCTCTTGTATCTGTAGGGGTAGTAAGCCCGAGAAGATCGCATTGCGTGCATACTGTGTGGCGGTAGGCAGAATACTCAGATACTGCTCTTCCTTTTCTATCGCATAGCACTCGCTAACGAGCGGTTGAATCATCTTCCACTGATCGTATCGGAAATTATCTATCACCAAAAAGAGCACTTTCTCTCCCTTGTCCAGCAATGGAAAAACTACTTGCTTCATCACATCCTGCGACATCAATGGACGCGAAGCATTGGGCGCGAACCATCCCTCGTAATGGCGCTGTACCCATTTGCTGAATGCAGCATTGGCTTGTACGCGCTGCTCTTCCAGCAAACTGCGCATGGACGAGTTTTCTAATTCTATATCCCATTTACTGAGCGCACGCTCAATAGCCTTCCATTCATCAATAGTGGTAGCTGTGTCTATCATATACGATATATCGCTCCACTCCTGACGGTAGTTCTCGTGTTGGTGCTCTGTGATAATAGCCTGCTGATGAATATGCTTCTTGAGGCACAAAAGAATCTGACTTGGATTAACTGGCTTAATCAGGTAATCGGCTATCTTCTCGCCTATCGCCTGCTCCATGATATGCTCCTCTTCGCTCTTGGTAATCATCACCACAGGCAACTGTGGACGAAGACGCTTAATCTCCTGTAAGGTCTCTAATCCTGTCATGCCGGGCATATTCTCATCCAAGAATACGATTTCAAAACGCTCTGCTTCTATCATATCAATAGCATCCTGCCCATTGGTGGCAGTGGATACCTGATAATCCTTGCTGGACAAATAAATGATATATGGTTGCAACAAATCTATCTCGTCGTCAACCCAAAGTATTCGGTTCATAGTTTCTCCATTTATTGATTAGGTTAGTCATATCTTCTGGCCATTGGCTTTCAAAATACATTCTCTCGCCAGTACGCGGATGGTCAAAACCAAGCGTCTTGGCATGCAATACTTGTCTTGGGCAGAGAGCAAAACAATTCTCTATATACTGCTTATATTTCTGCGTGCGTAATCCTTTGAGAATCTCACACCCACCGTATTTCTCGTCAGCAAAAAGCGGGTGACCTATATGCTTCATATGCACGCGTATCTGATGTGTACGACCCGTCTCCAAGCGACATTCAACCAAAGTTACATACGGAAACTGCTCCAATACACGCCAATGTGTGATAGCCTCCTTAGCCTGCGGGCACTCCTCTATATCCCATACACGGTAGATCGTTCTATCGCGATTATCCCGCGCCAACGCACCCTCTATAGTACCACTCTCCTCTTTGAAAGTTCCCCACACCAGTGCATTATACGACCGCTCGGTGGTATGGTCAAAAAACTGCTTAGCGAGGTGTGTCTTCGCCTCGGGCGTCTTGGCTATCAATAGCAAACCACTCGTATCCTTGTCTATGCGGTGTACCAAACCAATCGAAGGATCATTGATATCAATCACCTTTTCCCTTTCCACTTCTTCTCGCCTGCGGAGGCTCTCCGCCTCTTGACTTTCCACTTTTGACTTTTCGCTAAAATGCCATGCTAAAGCATGCAAGAGTGTATGCTCGTAATTACCATGACCAGGGTGAACCACCAATCCTGCTGGTTTATTCACCACCAATATATCCGCATCTTCATACACAATTTGCAGTGGTATATTCTCTGGTGTGATAGTGAAGTCATGCGGTTCGTGGTCCAACAACACCTGTATTACATCCCCAGGTTTCACCTTATAGTTACTTGCCACTGGTTTACCATTCACCCACACATGCCCAGCATCCGCAGCCGTCTGAATACGATTGCGACTTGTATTGGTCATGTGCTCTGCTAAGTACTTATCGATGCGCTCTTTTCCTTGCCCCTTATCTACCTCGCACCGCCAGCGCTCCCACACTTCCTCTTGTTCTATAGCTATTTGATCTATTTGCTCTGTATTCATATTAGAACCAATCTTCCTCTTCTTGTGTACCGGAGGTGTTTCTAGTAGATTTCTCCTTATCGATGGATAAATAGATAGAGATAGCCTCACCCTCTACTATCTGCTCGCCCTCCTTAGGCGACTGATTATAAATAAACTGCTCCTGGTCCTTCAATTCGGGTTCGTCGTAATAAGTGGCACCAATCGTCAGACGATGACTCAATAGCAAACTACGCGCTTCCTGCACTGTCAATCCTAATATATTAGGCACCTCCACTTGTTCTTCGCCACGACCAAAACCAATCACCAATTGAACCTTCGTGCCTACTGGCACTTTCTCACCCGGCGCTACACTTACACCATTCGACTTGATATCTAATACCAAATTGGGGAATACCGAAGGTTGATACTCATACATCGTATCCACCACCAAACCCATGCCACGCAATGTGGTCTCTGCCTGACGATAACTCATATCCTGTAAATTAGGCATCGTGATCTGACGCTTCGTAGTCGCATTGATAGTGACATATACAATACGCCCTTCCTTGGTATTACACGATGGCTTGGGGTCCTGATCCACAATAGTCCCTAGAGGAACCTTATTTGAATAGGTGGAATCAATCACCGTCATGCGCAAACCCTGGGCCTCCAAAAGAGGCTTCGCATCCGTCACTAATAAACCACGCACATCCTGCACCGAGATCTCTACACCATGATGCGTATAAGCATTCAGCCATGCTCGAACTCCCCACAATACCACCACTAATAGCACCAACGCCAAAACGATATTAAGTCCCACTGTGATAAGACTTTTTCGATTAAAATCACTCTTTTTCACCATAAAATGCAAATTTTATTGCGCAAAGTTACAATTTTTTTTGGATATATGCAAAAAAAGTAGTACTTTTGCAACCGATTTTCGCAAAAAGGCGAAATCATTACTATTATTTAAAAGCTTTTAAAACAAATTTAGTTATGAAAAAGATGCTTCTTATCGTAGCTGTTGCATTCGCTGCAATGAGCTGCGGCAACAAGTGCTGTGACAAAAAGTGCTGCAACGACACATGCTGCAACGACACCGTTGAGGTAGTTGAGACAGTTGTTTGCGACACCGTAGCAGAATAATTGTTGCTTAAAGGTACAAACCTAAAAAAGAGTGACCCATGAGGCCACTCTTTTCTTTTATATATCCTAATCACTTAGTATGCTATCAGATTATGTCCTGTCATCTCTGCTGGCTGCTCAATACCCATAATATGGCATAGCGATGGAGCTACATCAGCCAAGATACCATTCTCTACCTTCGCATTCAGATGATCCTTGCTAATATATACAAATGGCACTGGATTGAGTGAGTGAGCCGTATTAGGCGTCTCATCCGCGTTGATAGCATTATCGCAGTTACCGTGGTCAGCAATAATGATAATCTCATATCCATTCTCCAAAGCGGCATCCACTACGCGCTGCGTGCATGTGTCTATCGTACGAACGGCTTTCTCTATCGCCGCATACACACCCGTGTGACCCACCATATCACCATTCGCGAAATTCAATGTGATATAATCAAACTTCTGCGTCTTGATAGCCTCCACCAAGGCCTCTGTTACCTCTGGAGCAGACATCTCTGGCTGCAAATCATAAGTAGGCACCTTAGGACTTGGAATCAATATACGCTCTTCGCCTGCATACTCCGCTTCGCGACCACCATTAAAGAAGAATGTAACATGCGCAAACTTCTCCGTCTCTGCGATACGCAACTGCTTCATACCCAAACGACTAACTACCTCACCCAAGGTATTCTCCACATTCTCCTTTGGGAAGAGAACATGCAATCCATCAAACGAACTATCATATGGCGTCATACAGCAGTAATGCAAATTAGGAATGATATGCATATCCTGCTCTGGCATATCTTGCTGCGTGAGAACAATAGTGATCTCCTTTGCACGGTCATTACGATAATTGAAGAAGATAACCACATCGCCTTCCTTAATCGTACCATCACATGTGGCATTCACTAATGGCTCCATAAACTCATCGGTATTCTTATGCTCCTCGGTATGGCGATCATAGCATCCTTGCACTGCCTCTACCATATCGGTCTCTTGGCGACCCACACCATTCACCAACTGATCATATGCCACCTTCACACGCTCCCAGCGTTTATCACGGTCCATTGCATAGAAACGACCAATGATAGACGCTATATGCGCACCATTAGCGTCGCAAACCTGCTGAAGGTCTGCAATAAATCCCTTACCGCTGCGAGGGTCTGTATCACGGCCGTCCATGAAGCAGTGAACGAAGGTCTTATCTGCCACACCAAATTCTTTGGCAACCTCTACCAATTTAAATAAATGGTCCAGAGAAGAGTGTACGCCACCATTAGAGCACAAACCCATCAAGTGCAGTTTCTTACCTTCTGCCTGAGCCGCCTTGTATGCAGCCACTACCTCAGGATTGGTCATGATAGAATTATCGCGAATGGAGCGGTTGATCTTCACCAAATCTTGGTAAACCACACGACCCGCACCGATATTCAAGTGTCCTACCTCGGAGTTACCCATTTGACCATCAGGCAAACCCACATTCTCTCCACTGGCTTGCAGTTGAGAATGAGGATATTTCTCTAATAACGCATCCCAATTAGGTGTAGGAGTGCTGTATATTGCGTCGGACTTAGATTTATTTCCGATTCCCCATCCGTCGAGAATCATTAGTAATGCTTTACTCATAATATATATATAAAATCTAAAATTAAATTCAAAAATCTGCAATCTAAAATCTAAAATCTAAAATTCGCCACCTTCCGCGCTTGTGCCATCTCTCGCTTATCATCTGCCTCACGCAATGACTGCCGCTTATCGTAGCTATGCTTACCTTGACACAGTGCAATCTCTATCTTAGCCAAACCACGCTCGTTGATAAATAGGCAAAGAGGAATAATCGTCTTACCCGTCTCCTTCGTAGCGCGCTCCAACTTACGAATCTCCTTGCGCTGCAAGAGCAGTTTACGGTCACGCTTCGCCTCATGATTAGCATAACTGCCAAATCGGTACTCCGCTATATGCATCTGCTTGACATACATCTCATTATGCTCTATCTGGCACCAACTATCCACCAGCGAAGCTTTACCCTCGCGGATAGATTTAATCTCCGTACCAAATAACTGAATACCCGCCGTGTAGCGGTCCATGATAATGTATTCAAACTTAGCCCGTTTATTCAGTATCCGTATGTCACTCTTCAGTTTCATGCTCCTCTATCGCTTCCTCCTCATGGGCGTTAGCTATCACTTTCTTATATTTCATTTGGCGTTGCTGCCAGCGCTCACGCGCATACTGCTGCATATCGATAATAGCATCGTTCTCATCTATGATCTCCAACCCAAAAATCGTCTCAATAATATCCTCAAGCGTCAAAATGCCCACGAACATACCATATTCATCTATAACCTGCGCTATCTGACTCTTCTGCTTAAGCATACTATCAAAGATAGCCCCTAATGTCATATCTTGGTCAAAAGCAGGCAACGAACGCTTAATACCACCAAGCGTCTTGCGGAAATGATCCTCCGCCAACTCCTCCAACGCATCGTTACGAAGCACATAACCCGTTATATACTCTGGCGCTGTAGGGTTGTAGAGCGGAATACGAGAGAAATGATCGTACTCATCGCTATCGTAATACGCACGAAGCGTCATATTCTCAGGCGCTATCTTCGCCACCACACGAGGCGTCATCACATCATACGCATGAATAGAATCCAAACGCATCAGATTGCTGAAAATCTTATTCTCATCCTCATCCACTACGCCCTCTTCTTCGCCTACATTCACCATCGCCAATACCTCCTCGCGACTCACAGTAGGATCATCCTCCTTACCGCGAAGCACACGAGTAAGCAACTCCACAAGACGAACAATAGGATACAATATAATAATGAGCGTGCGGATAGTGCGCGCAGCAAAACCCATCAACCCACGCCAATATGTCGTACCTATCACCTTCGGAATAATCTCAGAAAAAACAAGGATAAGCACTGTAGTAATCGCACTCACCAAACCAAACCATTTACTACCAAATACTGCCGTCGCCTGCATTCCGACACCTGCAGCACCTATCGTATTGGCTATCGTATTCAACGATAAAATAGCAGCCAAAGGACGACCCGTGTCCTCCTTGTACTGCTTCATCAACTTAGCAGGACCATAGCCCTCTTCCTCCCGTAAGTTAATATAACTAAATGTGGTGGTCATCAGCACTGATTCCAATAAGGAACAGAGAAAACTGACACCCATCGCACCGAATAAAAACAATAAAAGTAGTTCCATATTTATAAAATTGCGTGCAAAGTTACAATTTTTTTTGGATATGTGCAAAAAAAGTAGTACTTTTGCAGCCGATTTTGGTAAAACAACAAAAATAATACCATTTTTATAAATGACAAGTCTTAAAAACATATTAGCTGTCACTGGTAAACCAGGATTATACGAATTAGTTAGTAGAGGCAATAACATGCTTATCGTGCAGTCACTCGTTGATGGAAAACGAATGCCAACCTATGCACGCGATAAAATCGTTGCACTGAGCGACATCTCAATGTTCACAAACGCTGACGATGTATCACTTAGCGAAGTGCTCACCAATGCAGGCAAGAAGGAGAACCTACAGCCTACAGCTATCGATCCTAAGAAAGCATCCAACGCAGAGCTATTCGCATGGTTTGACGAAGTATTACCTGATTGGGACCAAGATAGAGTCTATCCATCTGATATACGCAAACTCATTCAATGGTATAATATACTCGTTAAAGCAGGAATAACCGACTTCACTATTGAAGAAGAACAACCAACGCAAGAATAAGCGGCGGTACACATAATAAGTGCTCCTCAGGGAGATTATCAATATCATAGAATCTGCAGCGCCACGGAGTGCCCAAGAACAATGGGACAACTCGGGAATGCAGGTAGGTGACACAGAACGCGACATAAACGCCGTTCTCTTGACCACAGACATATCCATAGCTGTGGTCAATGAGGCTATTGAGCGTCATTGTCAACTCATCATCTCACACCACCCACTACTCTTTCACGGACTCAAACAACTGTGCGGACAAACACCACAAGCACAAATAGTGGAAATGGCTATCAAAAACAACATAGCCATCTATTCCGCACATACTAATCTGGACGCAGTAATACATGGCGTTAGCGGACAATTAGCACAAATACTCGGAATAAACAACTACCGCATACTCGTACCTACACAATCCGAACAAATAGGATTAGGAGTTATTGGACAGTTAGACCAACCCATGGAATACGCACAATTCCTGCAACATGTCCGCAATACGCTTCATACCACATACATCCGCTATACTGCACCTGCTACACAACAAGTGCAAACAATAGCCCTATGCGGTGGTTCTGGCGCAGAGTTCATCGAGAACGCCATCGCACAGCAAGCAGATGTCTATATCACAGCCGACTGCAAATACCATGAGATGCAAACCGCTGACAAACGAATAGGACTCATCGATATTGACCATTGGGTATCCGAGCAGCACACACGAAATATATTCCTACAACTGCTCACACCACACGGCATCGAATGCCATATCAGCCAAGCAGATAAAACACCTATACTCGTAAAAATCTAAAATATAAAATCTAAAATATAAACTAAAATGGCAAAAGAAAAAGAAATTACCGTAGAAGCTCGCTTGCGCGCACTCTACGAATTGCAACAAGTCAACTCTAAAATCGACGCACTGCGTACACTCGCTGGCGAACTGCCACAAGAAGTGAAAGATGTAGCTGACGAAGTAGAAGGACTCAAAACACGACTCACCAACATTGAGAACGCTATCAAAGAGTGCGAGACAATGATCTCTGACCATCGCGTACGCACCGAGAACGCTAACGCATCTATCTCAAGATACAAAGAGCAACAAAACTCTGTGCGCAACAACCGCGAGTTTGATAACCTCAACAAGGAAATCGAATTCCAAGAACTCGAAATAGAAGCAAGCCAAAAGAAAATCAAGCAATACACCGCTGAACTTGAGGTACGCACACAAGAGAAACAAAAAACAACCAAGGACATCGAGGAGCGTACTGTGGATTACAACCAAAAACGCAATGAACTGGACCAAATTCTCGCAGAGACAAAAACAGAAACCGACGCATTACTCATCCGCGCAAGCGAGTTAGAGAAGAAAGTAGATGAGCGTCTGCTCGCAGCTTTCAAACGCATCCGCAGAAATGCACACAACGGACTCGCTGTAGTGAAAGTGGAACGCGACTCTTGCGGAGGTTGCTATGCAAAGATACCTGCACAGCGCCAATTAGATATCCGTACACGCAAGAAAATTATCGTGTGTGAGTTCTGTGGTCGTATCCTTGTGGACCCTGAGATGTAATACGCAAATATAAAACGCGTAAGAGAATACCTACGGTTAGCAAACTAATAACTCCTAACCACCATGTTGTGCCGGCACCCAAAGTGTCGGCATAATTTGTGTCCATCGCCACACCTTTGCTCGAAAGGATATAATACACCAATACCGCCATTCCATTATTCACAAAATGCATCACTATCGGCACCCATAAACTACCCGTCCATACAAAAACATAACCAAACAACGCACCCATCAGCATACGAGGCACAAAACCATAGAACTGCATATGTATAGCCGAGAAAATAACGGCCGTCAACCAAATAGCCACATGCCTACGACCACCCAATAACTGCTGCAATACACCACGAAAAGACATCTCTTCAGCCAAAGCAGGCAACACAGCCATCAAACCCATATTAATCATCATCACCCATACATTATCGGCCTGCATGAAGCGCTTAGTCAATAATGCCGCCTCTTCTTCCATCTGACGAAAAAACTGCTCAAGAGAAGATAAGCACTCGGGCAACACTATACGATTATTTAAATCCGCTAATAAGTTAATACCTGGTATAGCACATACCATCACCAAGGCTGCCAAACCCACCACATGCCATGAAATCATCTTATCCATGCATAACCAGCGGAACGGACGATGATCACCATCCCACCACCATGCGCATAAAAGGGCGGGAAAAAGAAACAAACTCATTGACTGAATACACTGCAACCACTTGAGCGAACTCGTTGCCGTCTTATCCACATCGCTCAATAACCAACCCACACTCACTACCATCGTGAATGCAATCATCAGTCCTATCCAAACAACTATTCTGGAAAATATCTTTTCTCTCTTCATACTAATTTATTTTATATCCTTTCCGTTTTCGACCACAAAAGTACTACAAAATTTGCACACTTACAAATATTTCCGTATTTTTGCACAAAAAATCACACTCTCCTTTAATATATTGTTCTCTCTGCCGTCATATAGATGAAAGCATACCCAAAAATAAAGAACCACATCCATGGCTAACGATAATATTGACATACACCTCATTGAACGCATCCTACACCACGATGACACCAAAGCGTTCGAGCAACTGCTCATGAGGCATCGCACCGCTGTATGGAATACCGCATTAGCTATCACGCACGATACAGACCTCGCCGCCGAAGTGCTACAAGAGACATTTATCAAACTATGGAAACGATTAGATACATGGCGCGGAGAAAATATCAAAGCATGGATAACCATCATTGCCAATCACACCGCTATTGATATATTAGAAAAGGAGAAACGAAGAAACCAAGAACCACTTAATAACTACGATTCCATCGAAGAAAGAAACGATCAACCAGAAAAAGAACAACAACTCCAACAACTCGAAAAAGCTATACTAACACTCTCCGAACAAGACCAACAAATCATCGATCTATTTTATAGACAAAAAATACCACTCAAGCAAATAGCACAACTCCTACAACAAACACCCAATAACATAGCAGTCAAACTGCACCACATACGCGAAAGACTCAAAAAAAGAATGCAATATGAATCCTATTAATGATAACCAATTAGACCAACTATTACAGCAATATGCTGCCCTAAACGAAGCCAATAACAAGGCAATCGAACGAGCAACACAGCATGTAATGACTACCGTCAAACATGAGGTGCGCAGAACTAAAATAAAAAAGTGGGCACAAATACTCACCTACTCATTCGGCATTCCTGTTGCCATCGTATTGTACGCATTTTGTCTCATCACATACATACCAAAGATACCCAACTTATACACACCCGTTTTTATCGCTATACCTGTCATCGTATTGGCTATCATAGGCGGTACTAAACTGAGAGATTTCACTCCTTATATAAAATAATTATTGTTTCACTAAATACCCTTACAATTATGTTACATCCTGTTAATTTTGAAGGCTTAGTAGCTATCATTCTAACTATCTCTATTCCTATCGTAGCCATCGTTATGGTCTTTGTGGCTGTTATCAAAAAAAGCAAACACCAAAAAGATGTGCGAAAAATGATCATCGAAAACAAAACAGAACCAGAAGTGGCAAAACTATTGTTAGACGAACCCAAAAAACAAAACCGCAAGATTGGTCAAGTAGATGTATCTTCCCTGCGCACGGCATGCGTCTTACTCGGCGCTGGATTAGGAGGAATAGTCAATCTGCTCATCCAATCGTGTACTTGCACTAACGGAATAATTAGTAGCGGCGGAGTTTACTTCTGGCTTATCATCGCACTTGGCATCGGATTAGGATTATTATCTGCTTTCTTAGTGGAAATGAAACTATTCAAAAAATATGGTCCTGACACATCCGAAGAGGACGATAAATAACCATAAAAAACCATTGTTTGGTAAAAAAATACGAAAAGTGGCATACACTCTTGTGTATGTCATTTTTTTGTAGTAATTTTGCACCCGAAATGATGTGCATATTGTACATATGGGCTTGGTTATTATTAGGCACACAGCCAATAAATAACCATTCTGAAACGCCGGTAGCGGCTATCTCAAACGACTATATCGGTCAGGTCGACTACACTGCCACAATGGGTATTGGAGGAAAAACCAACAATGGTATAACCTTCCATTCTGCCAAATCATTCTCTTCCACGCAGCATAACTATACTCGCGTACATAAATATAATAGTACTAGACTATTTAAATCTTCATTTTCTAAAACGCCAAGACAAGTAAGAACAACCATCAAAGAGACTTGTCCTTTCTGCGTAAATGTATGCAAGGAGTATTATGTCTATGGCTTGCGACGGATCTTGTGTTAGGTAATCGCTTAATTCTTTCTGCGCCAATCTCTTTTGGCCTCTTTAAGCATGCGGTACACTACCGCTAATATTCACCTAATACAATTATAATTTATGACAAATACTACTATCGGGCTCAAGGAAACTGTAGCCCAACATTCAAATATAGCATGCAAATCTGTATGCTTTGGTCTTATTAAAAAACTCTATTATAAACCTACCAATGGTTCCCTCAAATCTGTTGAACTATATTTCGGCCCTAAGGACAAAGAAACGCTACTCTCCCTTTTTAAGCTACAAGGTGATGCCTTGATTAGTTTTGCTAAAAAATGCACTCACTTGGATGAAAAAACGAATGGTAATTTGTTTTTAGAAGCATTTGTGTCATCCGACCGTCAGTTTATAGCATTGCAATTGAGTCAGTACAGCACATTGGATTATCAACTCCTTTGCGAACCCATCTTCTTGGAAGGAAGTGCAGCAGAACTAGTTAGCAATATATTTTTATAAACCATCTTTGTACATTAACTATTTGTACATTGTTAATTGCTGAATTATGGAATACATTATTCTAATTATTTCTTTAGTAGGAATAGTTTTTGGAGCAGATATGTTAGTAGCTGGAGCTGCGGCTATCGCTCGCAAATATAAAGTATCCGATTTTGTCATCGGTGCAGCCATTGTGGGTATCGGTACTTCGATGCCTGAGTTGGTGGTTAGTTTTATCGGAGCATTAGAAGGAAATGCGGATGTTGCGATAGGCAATGTGGTGGGCTCTAATATATTCAATGTATTGGGTATATTAGGTCTTACAGCTGCTTTGTTTCCCATCGCGGTGGACAAAGAGAATATGCGATTCGAAATACCACTATGCATATGCGTTTCTATCATGCTTACCATATTGGTCTTTAATGTCTTCTGCGGGGGTACACCAATAATCAGCCGTATTGACGGATGGATTCTACTACTTGCTTTTGCCTTCTATATGTGGTACTCATTCTATCGCGATAAGCAAAAGAATGAAGAAGCAGAGATAAGCAATACTTCCCATTCTTCAACAAAAACAACGAATGAAGCATTATGGAAATCCATATTAAAGGTATTATTGGGTTTGCCAATACTGATTGTCAGTTGTGATTTCTTTGTGGATAACGCCGTTTTAATTGCAAAAAACTTCGGAGTCAATGACGCATTTATATCTTTAACGCTTATCGCCTGCGGTACCTCATTACCTGAGTTAGCAGCCTCACTCGTAGCTGCACTGAAGAAAAATACGCAATTGGCATTGGGTAATGTAATTGGTTCAAACATCTTTAATATCACATGGATTTTAGGACTCAGTGCACAAGTCATGCCACTCAATTCCTCTGGCATTACCGTCATAGACTACTGCGTGATGATTTTTGCGGCTATATTGCCATTACTCTTCGGTTTCAACGGAAAAATCAACCGCATAGCTGGTATAGGTATGTTCCTATGTTTCGTGGCATACACCTGGTATCTCTTAAGCACACAAACTGTATAATTCTACATAATTAAACATTACACAACTAAACATTTAACATATAACATCTAACATCTAAAGTATGGTTTTACAACTTTTCACATTACTTGGAGCCCTTGGAATGTTCCTTTATGGAATGAACTTAATGAGTTCAGGTCTCCAAAAAGCCGCAGGTGACAAATTGCGTAACCTCCTTTCAGCTATTACAGCAAATCCTTTCCGTGGTGTATTAACTGGTTTAGGAATTACCACAGTCATCCAGTCGTCCAGTGCCACCACAGTTATGGTGGTCTCATTTGTCAATGCGGGCTTGCTCACTTTGGTACAAGGTATTAGTGTCATCATGGGCGCCAATATAGGTACTACTGTTACAGCGTGGCTCGTATCATGGTTAGGATTCAAAGCGGACATCTCGATCTTGGCTATTCCTTTGATGGCATTAGGATTTATCTTGTCTATATCTAAGAAGGACAGCAGACGAAATATCTCCGAACTCATCGTAGGTTTCTCACTCCTCTTCTTGGGATTATCACTCATGAAGAACTCCGTACCTGATTTAAGACAGACACCAGAAGTGTTATCCTTCATTCAGGGATGGCAGGGCTATGGATTTGGTTCTACACTCATCTTCCTCGCTTTAGGTGTCATCTTAACGCTTGTATTGCAGTCATCCAGCGCCACCATGGCACTCACACTCATCATGCTCAATATGGGTTGGATTCATTTTGACATGGCGTGCGCAATGGTATTAGGTGAGAACATCGGTACTACTATTACGGCCAATATAGCCGCGGCTGTGGGTAATACCTCTGCTAAACGAGCCGCTTTGGCAC
Organism: uncultured Bacteroidales bacterium; assembly: GCA_937891905.1. Lineage (GTDB taxonomy): Bacteria > Bacteroidota > Bacteroidia > Bacteroidales > Paludibacteraceae > Colicola. The sequence continues at coordinate 20,174 of CALATT010000056.1, forward strand.
ACACCGTTTTCAATGTGTTTGGTGTAGTATGGGCACTCATCACTTTCCCTTGGTTCCTCAAACTCGTCGGATGGATCACTGCCTCTATCTTTGGACTACCCAACCCTGCAGACGATTCTTTCAGTATTGAGGTAACTCATGACGCGCAAGGCAATGCTATACAGTCCGACTCACAAACAGCGGCACTATACGGATTGTCCATGCTGCATACATGCTTCAATACCATCAATACCGCCCTTCTCATCGGATTTGTTCCTGCCATCGAGAAATTAGTCTGCGCGATTATCAAGGGAAGTAAGAAAGCAACCGATAATCTCTATCGCCTCAAATATATCAAGGCAGGTAACATGAGTACACCTGAATTGGCTACCGAACAGGCTTTCAACGAGATTATCCACTTCGCGCGAATCTCTCACAACGGATTAGGATATATACGATCGGCTATCGGCGCAAATAAAAAAGAAGACTTCGAATTCTATCGCGAGAAATTAGTTAAATACGAAGAGATCTCTGACCGTATTGAGTATGAGATTGCCACTTTCCTCAATTCGGTTTCTACGGCTGATATCAGCGAGACCACTTCGATGCAGATTAAATCTATGTACAAGATTATTGGTGAATTAGAGTCACTTGGAGATTCAGGCGAAGCTATTAGTCGTATGTTGTCCAGACGCAATAGTCACAATAAATCCTTTACGCCTGAGACTATTGCGCATATCGAACAGATGATTGACGCCATCCACCATGCCTATGAAGTGATGATTAACAACTTGTCACAAGCGCACGCGGGTACGCTTTTGGATATCTCCAATGCTTTGCAGGCAGAGGAGCAAATCAATCAATTGCGCAATCAGTTACGAGAGTCGGAGATAGAAGACATCGAGCAGAATAAGACGAACTATCAGACCAGTGTATATTATTTGGATATAGTAAGCGAACTGGAGAAAATGGGTGATTTCATGATCAACATCTCCCAAGCCCTCGAAAGAGCCTTTATTAAACAATAATCAATACTGATATTAACGAGGACTGCTAGCACAGCGATAGTCCGAGTTAAGAGCATGGAGAAAGCAATTGACTTTTGCTTTCGAACGGAAGGAGCAGCGGGGAGCGTCGCTCCGACCATAGACAGCATTAGGAGCCCGTCCATTTATCTCTTGGGGTCCCCGACGAATTTCTAATTCGTGGGGAGAGCGTAGAGCAAGGCGGAGTGTTACAGGAGCTACGAGTAGCGACTCACACGAGCCTTAGCTTAAGCGAGGTATGGACCTTTGCGACTAATTGACGAACGCGACACTCACTACTAAAAAAATCGCTCTTCGGGGCGATTTTTTTGCATATATCAAAAAAAAACACTACCTTTGCACCCGCAAAGGTCACTTCACACTAAAACGGTGTCTGAAGTTATACTTATGAATACTAAATACAATACAATATAATGGCAAACTTTCAAAAATTAACCCCTCGATCAGAGGATTATTCTAAATGGTACAACGAACTCGTGGTCAAAGCAGACCTCGCAGAGCAAAGCGCAGTACGCGGATGTATGGTTATCAAGCCATACGGATACGCCATTTGGGAAACAATACAAGCAGAACTGGATAAACGATTCAAAGAAAAAGGAGTGAAGAACGCTTACTTCCCACTCCTCATCCCGAAATCATTCCTTAGCCGCGAAGCGGAGCATGTAGAGGGCTTCGCCAAAGAGTGCGCTGTCGTTACTCACCACCGACTCATGAATGACCCAGAAGGAAAAGGAGTAGTAGTGGACCCACAAGCACGCTTGGAAGAAGAACTCATCATTCGCCCCACTTCAGAAACAATCATCTGGAATACATACAAGAACTGGATCAATAGTTATCGTGACCTACCTATCCTCTGCAATCAATGGTGCAATGTGATGCGTTGGGAGATGCGTACACGCCTTTTCTTACGCACCGCGGAGTTCCTTTGGCAAGAAGGACACACCGCGCATGCCACCAAAGAAGAGGCAGAGGATTACGCACGCCAAATGCTCGATGTATATGCTGATTTCGCAGAGAAAGTGATGGCAATACCTGTTGTTAAGGGTGTTAAATCACCTAACGAACGATTTGCTGGCGCACTCAATACCTATTGTATTGAAGCTATGATGCAAGATGGTAAGGCACTCCAAGCAGGTACCAGCCACTTCTTAGGTCAGAACTTCGCCAAGAGTTTCGATGTGCAGTTCCTCACTAATGAGAATAAATTCGAATATGTATGGGCTACCAGTTGGGGTGTTTCTACTCGTCTGATGGGCGCGCTCATCATGACGCACTCGGACGATAACGGATTAGTACTGCCTCCACACCTCGCACCAATACAAGTGGTTATCGTACCTATCTTCCGCAAAGCAGAGCAGTTAGGCGAACTATTAGAGAAAATCAATCCTATCGCTGACCAACTCAAAGCACTCGGCATACGCGTCAAAGTGGATACAGACGATAAATATACTCCTGGTTATAAGTTCGCTGACTATGAACTCAAAGGTGTGCCTGTGCGCTTAGCGATGGGTGGCCGAGACTTAGAAAACGGTACTATTGAAATAGCACGCCGCGACACACAAACCAAAGAGACCGTTTCTATCGATGGCATCGTTAATACCGTTCAAGCACTGCTCGAGGAAATACAAACCAACCTTCTGCAGAAAGCACTCTCTTTCCGCGTAGAGAATACACGCAGCGTGGACTCATACGAGGAATTCAAAGAAGAAGTAAAGAAAGGTGGATTTATCCTCGCACATTGGGATGGCACACCCGAGACAGAGCAGCGCATCAAAGAGGAAACAAAAGCTACTATCCGCTGCATTCCATTACCTGAACTTAAAGAGTTCCAGTCCGAACCAGGCGTATGCATGGTGACAGGCAAACCAAGTGCAGGAAGAGTTGTTTTCGCACTCAGTTATTAAGCAACACAGCGGGAAACCGCATACCACAAGAGGTACATGAAACGATTACTATACCTCATATTACTATTGGCAGTGAGCACGAATATGCTCGCTGCCAATGCGTATGTGGACTCCTGTATGATACGCATTGAGAACGGAGACACACTATACATGGCATGGCTACACGATGTGTGGGTTTATCCCCCTATGCGATTCAAAAACAAACGGCAAGAACGATTCTATTGGAAGACAGTACGCGATGTTAAAAAAACCCTCCCATACGCCAAGATGATTACCAAAGATATGGCGTACGCTGATGCAGAGTTAGCTAAACTGCCCGACAAAAAAAGTCGCAAGAAATGGTGGCGGAGCTACGAGAAATACCTATTCAAGAAATACGAGAAAGACTTCCGTGGCATGTATGCCAGTCAAGGAATGATGCTCATGAAACTGATGGATAGAGAAACAGACCGAACAAGCTACGAACTCATCAAGCAATATAGAGGCAAAGCAAGTGCTAATTTCTGGCAGTTCGTTGCCAAACTATTCAAGAATGACCTCAAAGAAGAGTACAACGCTGCTGATAAAGATAAGATTGTTGAGCGCGTTATTAACCTCGTCGAAGCAGGGCAGTTATAAAAACAAAAAACCACGGAAGCGCCTGATAGCAATTCCTATCATAATAGCAGCCGTTATCGCAGCCATCGCATCACTAATAGGAATAGCCCACCATACACCTAATATGGGATTATCAAATAATAACGGCACGAATAAGAGCAGCGGAATAAGAAAGAGCACTTGGCGCGTCATGCTCAAGAAAATAGACTTACCCGCCATACCTATTGAGGTGAAGAAGTTACCCGCTACCATCTGAAAACCAATAATCAACATCGTACTGCAGATAATACGCATAGGCACTATTGTCTGCTCAATAAGGTTGATATCGTGCGTGAAAATCTGGGTTATTTGCCGCGGAAAACACTCTCCTAATACAAAGATGATAGCCATCACACCCGTTGCATATAAGCAAGTGAGGTAGAACGAACGCAGCATACGGTCATACTGCTTCGCACCGTAGTTATATCCCGTGATAGGTTGCATACCTTGGTTCAGACCCATGATAATCATTGCAAACACAAACACTATACGATTAATAACACCATAGGACGCAATAGCTAAATCTCCACCGTAGTGCTTCAGTTGATTATTGATAATAATCACCACAAAGCAATGAGCTATATTATATAAGAATGGCGATAGACCTATCGCTAAGGAACGCTTGGTGATATGCTTATCAAGCATCCATATACCTCGGTGAAAACGAACCAACTCATCCTTATTAAGGAATTTTGTCAACTGCCATACTACTGCCACAGCTTGACTCAATACCGTTGCCAATGCCGCACCGCGGACACCCATATCCAAACCGAAGATGAAGATTGGATCCAGAATAACATTAATCGTCACCGCCACAATAGTGGCTACCATAGAGAAACGAGGATGACCCGCCGAACGAAGCATACTATTCAGTCCGAAATAGATATGCGTTAGCACATTACCCAAAAGGATAATCTCTATGTATTCATGTGCATAACCCAAAGTGTCTTCACTCGCACCAAAAGCCATCAAGATAGGGTCTAACCAAATCAAACCCACTACCATCACTAATGTGGAGAGAATGATATTGAGTACTATCACATTACCCAACACCTTATTCGCTTTTTCGTAATCGCGCTCCCCTAAATAGATAGCCAAGAGCGACGAGGCTCCTACACCCACTAAACTACCAAATGCCGCACATATATCCATGAATGGTTTGGCTACCGTCAACGCACCTAAGGCCAACGCACCACATCCATGACCGATATAAATACTATCCACTATATTATATAGCGAACTTGCCGTCATTGCTATAATGGCGGGCATCGCATACTTAAATAATAGTTTATGGATAGGAGCAGTACCTAATTCGGTGGTGGCGTTCATGCTAATCAATCAGTTGTTGTGCTATCTGTTCAAAAGCCGCTGCGCCTGGGTGACCCACTTGCATTGCGATAGGCATTCCCTCGTCGCCTCCTTCGCGGATAGACTGCACCAAAGGAATCTGACCCAATAAACGCACATCCAACTCTTCTGCCAAGCGCTTACCTCCCTCTTTGCCGAATATATAATACTTATTCTCTGGCAACTCGGCAGGCGTGAACCAAGACATATTCTCAATCAGTCCGAGGATAGGTATATTCACCTTCTCATTGCGGAACATATCCACACCTTTGCGTGCATCAACGAGCGCCACAGGTTGCGGCGTTGTAACCACCACCACACCCGTCAACTGCAGTGTAGAAATAAGCGTCAGATGAATATCACTCGTACCTGGTGGAAGGTCTATCAAGAAATAATCCAATTCCCCCCAATGCGCATCTTGTATCAATTGTTTGATAGCATTAGAAGCCATACCGCCACGCCAAATAACGGCTTGGTTAGGGTCCACAAAGAAACCAATAGAAAGCATCTTCACACCATACTGCTCGATAGGCTCTATCAGCGTGCGACCATCTACCTCTACCGAAACAGGGCGACAACCTTCACATTGGAACATCTTAGGCATTGATGGCCCATGTATATCTGCATCCAACAAACCTACCCTAAAGCCCTTTTGCGCCAGCGCAACAGCCATGTTAGCCGCCACAGTGGACTTACCTACTCCACCCTTACCGCTATGAATAGCAATAACTTGCTTGGAGCGGATGGCGGGAGCAGTGAGCTCTGGGGATAGGTTTTGTTTGATGAACTTAGTATGAATATGCGGCACCACATTCGCATCAATATAGGTCTTCAAAGCCACCTCAGTAGCTTTCACTACTGATTTCATGAACGGGTCGTTATCTTTCTGAAAAATAAGAGAGAAACTAACCTCATACCCCGAGATGCGTATATCATCCTCGAGCATTCCGCTCTCTATCAGGTCCTTACCAGTACCTGGATAGCGAACATGCTTCAAAGCCTCTATTACTTGTTGTGGATACATATTCTACCTCTTTTTTATTAGCGTTTATAATTCTCCCACTTGGTGTTACGCATATCGCCTGACTTGAGGAATTCCTCGTGCATAGCGAGTGCGCAAGAGAGTGTATGAGGCGTGTGAGCCTTCTTGCTCATCTCGATATACTCGCGCAACATTGGGCGGTATTGTGGGTCCACGCAGTTCTCGATAATCTCGTGAGCGCGTTGGATAGGACTCTTACCACGCAAGTCAGCAATACCATGCTCGGTGATGATAATCTTCACAGAGTGCTCGCTATGGTCGTGGTGGCTCACCATTGGTACGAAAGCCGAGATAGCACCACCCTTAGCAGTAGATGGAGTGGTATAGATAGAGATATACGCATTGCGGGTGAAATCACCACTACCTCCAATACCATTCATCATCTTCGTTCCGCATACATGGGTAGAGTTGATATTTCCATAGATATCTGCTTCGAGAGCAGTATTGATGGTGATTAGTCCCATGCGGCGTGCCAACTCTGGGTTGTTACTGATTTCCTGAGGACGAAGAATGAGTTTATCCTTGAAGAAATCCATGTTATCGATGATATGCTGCAGTTTGTCAGCACCGATAGTGAGTGAGCAACCACTTGCGAACTTAATGCGTCCCTCATCCATCAAACCTACTACTGAATCTTGAATAACCTCTGTGTACATCTCGAATGGAGGAATGTTCTCGTTAGCACCAAGTGCACCGAGCACTGCATTCGCTACATTACCTACACCTGACTGGATAGGAAGGAAGGTAGAAGGAATACGACCTGCTTTCATCTCTGCTTCGAGGAAAGAAGCCACATTCTCACCAATTTTCTCTGTCACTTCATCCAGCGGAGTGAACGCACCTACCTCATTAGGACGATTGGTCTTCACTACTGCGAGCAGTTTCTCTGCAGGGATAGTGATACAATCGGTACCGATACGGTCAGAAACGCTATATACAGGTATCTCACGGCGTTGTGGTGGGTCGGTTGGTTCGTAGATATCATGCATACCACGCATAGTGGCTGGCATCGCTTCGTTCAACTCCACGATCACCTTATCTGCCAAGCGGCAGAAAGTAGGTACATTACCCACACCTGCGGTAGGAACGATCTCTATCACATCGCCATTCTCTACCACTTGGCACGCCTCGATAATAGCGAAATCTGGCTTAGGCATGAAGCCATAACGCAGGTCTTGCGCCAATTCGCTCAAGTGCATATCATAGTAATGTGCACCCTGCGCATTGAGTTCCGTACGCAAGTCTTTATTTCCTTGATAAGGAGTGCGGAAAAGGATAGCGTGTGCACGCGCTAAAGCGCCGTCACAAGAGTCACCTGTGGACGCGCCAGTGTACATGCCAATCTTGAATGGTTTGCCCTCAGCATGGAGAGCCTCAGCCTTCTCTGCGATGGCTGTAGGCACATCTTTGGGAGCACCTGCGGGGGTGAAACCACCCATACCGCAGATTGCACCATCAAAGACATACGCAGCCGCCTCAGAGGCTGACATAAATGGAAGAGCCATGATTATTCTGCTTTACCGTTAGAACCTAATACATTGATGATTTTGTGCTTGTAGAGCTCTGTCATCAAGTCGCGAGCAGGACCGCAGTATTTGCGTGGGTCGAACTCACCTGGCTTCTCTGCAAATACTTTGCGTACTGCAGCGGTGAAGGCAAGGCGGCTATCTGAGTCAATGTTAATCTTGCAAACAGCGCTCTCAGATGCCTTGCGGAGTTGCTCCTCTGGAATACCTACCGCGTCCGGGAATTTACCACCATATTGGTTGATGATATCTACATACTCCTGTGGTACAGAAGAAGAACCGTGGAGTACGATTGGGAAACCAGGAAGCTGCTCCATGATTGCATCGAGGATGTCGAATGCCAATGGAGGAGGAACGAGTTTGCCTGTTTGTGGATCTACTGTACATTGCTCACGGGTGAACTTGTATGCACCGTGGCTGGTACCGATAGAAATAGCGAGTGAGTCGCAACCAGTACGAGTAGCGAAATCAACTACCTCTTCTGGCTTGGTATAGTGGCTCTCTGCTGCAGACACTTCGTCTTCTACACCAGCCAATACGCCGAGCTCTGCCTCTACTGTCACACCATGAGCGTGAGCGTATTCTACTACCTTTTGTGTGAGGGCGATATTCTCCTCGTATGGAAGGTGGCTACCGTCGATCATCACGCTTGAGAAACCGAAGTCAACGCAAGACTTGCAGGTCTCGAAGCTATCTCCGTGGTCGAGGTGTAAGCAGATTTGTGGATTCTCCCAACCTAACTCTTTTGCGTACTCTACAGCACCTTGAGCCATATAGCGGAGAAGTGTTTGGTTAGCATAGTTGCGTGCACCTTTAGAAACCTGAAGGATAACAGGGCTCTTGGTGTCAGCAGCTGCTTTGATGATTGCTTGGAGTTGCTCCATGTTGTTGAAGTTGAAGGCTGGGATAGCATATCCGCCTTTGATTGCTTTGGCAAACATTTCCTTGGTGTTTACCAAGCCTAATTCTTTGTAACTTACCATGTTTTTAGATTTTAATTGTTAACTTATTTTGTTTTGTTTTCAGTTGTCAGTGCTCAGTTTGTACAATTGATATTGTACATTACGCGTATTCGGCGACAAAGTTACTGCTTTTTTTTGAACTGACCAAATTTTTTTATCAAACAAAATGAATTGACACCTTGAAGTTACAAAAAAACGACGAAGAGAGCCGCGATAGCGACTCACACGAGTCTTAACTTAAGCGAGGTATCGTCTTATGCAATCCATTTGCCGAACACAAAAACACCGCCACTCATTTCTGAATGACGGTGCAAAGGTACTGCTATTTATTGCATAAATGCAAATAATTTGGTAGAAAGTTTGGATTTTAGCGATTCTCTCTATCTTGTATTTCTAATCAAATGCTTGCTGGTTTACATCATTTCTTTTTACTTGCCAGGGCGAAGTAGGCGATTAGAGCGATATATGCGGCAACTCCTACTATAGCTGCGCCGTTGCTTGTAGACCAAGCGCCCAGATACCAGTCCACGCCGCAGAACTTAACAATAGCACTCACTACACCCATCAAGGCACCTCCTGCTATAAATCCAGATGCGACGAGTGTTCCCTTCTCCTGACGCGCCTGAGCCAACTCTTCTGCTTGCTCTCCATCACTCGCTTTCTTACGGCTCACAAACCAAGAAACAGCGCCACCGACCAATAATGGGGTATTCAGACTCAATGGGATGAACATACCCAAAGCAAAAGGTAAAACGGGTACATTCAGTAATGACAAAATAAGTGCTAACACAGCTCCCGCAAGATACAACATCCATGGTGCGCCTTGTCCCGACATGAGCGGTTCGATAACGGCCGCCATCGCATTCGCTTGAGGTGCTACAAGTGCGTTTTCTCCCGTGAAACCATAGGTTTTATTGAGGACAATCATCACACCGCCAACCGTGGCCGCAGAGACAAGTGTGCCAAGGAATTTCCATGTCTGCTGTTTATAAGGCGACGAACCAATCCAATAACCAATCTTGAGGTCTGTGATAAATCCGCCAGCCATAGAGAGCGCCGTACACACAACGCCTCCTATCACCATCGCGCCTACCATACCACTCGCACCTTTCATGCCCACTGCTACAAAGATAACAGAGGCAATAATAAGCGTCATCAGCGTCATGCCCGAAACAGGGTTGCTACCTACAATAGCAATAGCATTCGCCGCTACCGTGGTGAAAAGGAATGCAATAACAGTCACTACTAAGAATGCCACTAAAGCTTGCCATAGATTGCCTAATACACCTATCCAGAAGAAGACCAATGTGCACACCAGTGCCACGGCAATAGCCAATACTAAGAATTTCATTGATAAATCACGATCTGTGCGGAGTATATTCGCCTTAGGTGCTTGTTCGCCTTTACCTTTGCCGCCTAACTCCTTACCTGCTAATGAGACAGCACTCTTGATAACTCCCCACGAACGGACAATACCTATGAGTCCAGCCATCGCTATCGCACCAATACCTATATTACGACCATAATCACGGAAGAGTGTTTCGGCAGTCATCGACTCCATACCAGGCATGGTACCTATCATAGGTAGTAAGACCCACCATACAAAGAACGAACCCGCGCAGATAATAGCCGCGTACTTCAAACCAATGATATAGCCCAAACCAAGGACTGCCGCAGAGGTATTGATGGAGAAAACAAGTTTGCATTTCTCCGCTAAAGTGGCACCCCATGTAGTCATATGCGTAGATAACTGCTCGGTCCATAAACCGAAAGTAGATACTACAAAATCGTATAATCCACCTATTCCAGCCGCCCAGATAAGCGGTTTAGCTGAAGAAGTGGCAGTTGTTGCTGCTGAAGGTTGCTCTTCACTTTGCTCATTAGAGATAAGGACCTGCGTGGTAGCGGTCGCCTCTGGGAATGGATACTCACCATGTTTCTCCTTCACGAAATAACGGCGGAAGGGGATTAGGAAGAGTATGCCCAAACAGCCACCGAGTAATGAAGAAAGGAAGATCTGCGTGAAAGTGACAGTCATCTCAGGGTACTTGGCTTGTAAAATATACAGCGCTGGAAGCGTGAAGATAGCTCCCGCTACAATCACACCTGAACTGGCACCTATAGACTGAATCATCACATTCTCGCCCAAGGCATTCTTGCGCTTGAGGATAGATGACAAACTCACCGCTATGATAGCAATAGGGATGGCCGCTTCGAAGACTTGTCCCACTTTGAGACCCAAGTAGGCAGCCGCAGCGGAGAAAATAACTGCCATCAGCACACCCATGCTGACGCTATACAAACTGACCTCAGGATAATCTTTTGTAGGTTTCAAAATAGGCTCGTATTGCTCTCCATTCTTCAATGGGCGAGCTGCATTTTCAGGTAATTTGCTCATAATAAATTAGAAATTTTATATTATTTATTTATTCTAAAAGAGTAGTATTTCTGTCCGAAATAGGAAATGGTAATGGTGATGAGTGTGATAAACATCTTGCTCGGCGTAGGATACCAACCGAAACACTCCACACATAGTTTTAATCCAAAATAATTGACTGCCAGATTAAGCGCTACAATCGTTATATAACGCATTAACTGCTTACTACCGCGCAAGTTAGATTGCGTGAAAGTAACATACTTATTCAACCAAAAACCTGTCAATAGGGTAATAGGAAAAACAATACATAGCGTGGCAATGTGGGGAGTGATACAGAAGCCTACCCCCAGCCCCTCCCTAAAGGGAAGGGTAATATATAGTAATTGATGACCAATGACGAAGTTATAAATCAGGAAATACAACACCCAATCCAACACCATGTTTCCACCGCCACAAGCTGCATAACGGAAGAGTTGCGGAGAGAACCATCGGCTGAAAGGACGATAGAAAAAGTCAATAATTTTCGTTATTATATGTGCTAAACGAGGCATTTTTGGGTTAAATATGCATTTTTATTGCTAAAAACCTTGTGTATTTCAAATAATATTTGGTACTTTCGGCACGCCCTTATAATAAGGAATCCTCCGAAAGATACGGTCGCACAGTTGTGCAAATAACAAGTTTTTTGCTCAAAAAATACATAAATATGAATTTTTATCGCTAAAACCTTGTGTATTTCAAATATTTGTAGTACTTTTGCAGTCGCAAAAGCGTTGGACGGATGTACAACACTATTGTAATTTGCGTGCAAAGGTACTAATTTTTTTTTACGCACGCAAACTTTTTAATTAAAAACACACCTATATGGACGATTATCACGCGGAGAATGCAACAAGTACATGCCAAGAAACAATCGTGCGACACAGTACGAGCAAAGAAATTTCTAGGGCAACACTTCTTGACGGACTTAAGTGTCGCCCAAAAGATTGCTGAAACAATCTCCACCGGCCGAACCATAGAGATCGGACCGGGAATGGGTGTGCTTACCCAATTCCTTCTTAAAAATCCTACTATCACACTCACGGCCATCGAAATAGACCGCGAGTCAGTGGTATATCTCAAAGAGTGGTATCCCGAGTTAAACCTTGTGGAAGGAGACTTTCTGAAGATTGACTTAGATCAACTTATACCCGAGGGCGAATTTAATGTCATCGGTAATTATCCCTACAATATCAGTAGCCAAATTTTCTTCAAAGTACTTGATTATAAGGATCGTATTCCTGTTTGCTCTGGTATGATACAGAAGGAAGTGGCTGAACGAATTGCCTCGCAACCAGGTAAGAAAGCATATGGAATATTATCCGTACTGCTACAAGCCTATTACGATATAGAATATTTATTCACTGTACATGAACATGTATTCAATCCTCCGCCTAAAGTGAAATCAGCAGTCATCCGTATGACTCGCAATAAACGACGACGGTTGGATTGCGACGAAAAACTATTCAAGACAGTAGTCAAAACAGCTTTTAACCAGCGACGAAAACAGATGCGCAATTCTCTTCAACAGCTGGTAGGAAAGGGAAATCCCATCTTAGAAGAGAAAATATTTACAATGCGCCCAGAACAGCTGTCAGTAGAACAATTTATTGAATTAACCAATCTAATTGCTAAGCATCATGTCTGAAATCAAAATATTCTATAAAGATAAGGAGAAAATCAAAGTAGCACGCACTATCTCCGCACTCAAAGAACTGGATAAGAAAGATATTATCTGGATTGACCTTCTTGATGTATCAGATAAAACAGAGGATACATTAGAGGGATTCCTTAAGATAGATATTCAGGAAGATGAAGAAATGGAGGAGATTGAGCTCTCCAGCCGTTATATCCAAACGGACGATAGTATCGTGGCTAATAGTAACTTCCTTAAAAATAACTACGAAGTAGAGCCTGTTAACTTTATCCTCAAAAACTCAATCCTCGTCACCATTCGTGATGTGGAATTGGATAGTTTTAATGAGACGATAAAGAAGATGTTTGTTAATACTCGCAATTTCCCAAGCGGATACCATGTATTAGTGGCGCTCTTTGAGACTCGTGTGGAAAAGGATGCCGATATGATTGAGGATACAACCGACATGATTACCACACTCTCTCAACAAATCAATGCTAAGAGTGATCATGTGGACGAAGACTTGCTTGTGCAAATCAAGGACTTACAGGAAAAAGTGACTATCATTCGACAGAATATAATGGATAAACAACGCGTGATAAGTAATTTCCTTAAGTGCGATTTCTTCCCCGAAGAATTAGGTCCACGCCTCACGATGATTATTAAGGATATTAACTCACTCTTTGACTACACGCGATTTGGTTTTGACCGTTTGGACTACCTCCAGGATACTTTCCTCGGTTTGGTTAATATCGAGCAGAATAAGATAATCAAGATATTCACAGTGATTAATATTATCTTCCTGCCACCTACACTTATTGCTTCTATGTATGGTATGAATTTCGATATTATGCCTGAACTGCATTTCAAATACGGATACTTATTGGCAATAGGATTAATGCTCTCATCAGTAGCTATTATTATGGGTGTATTTAAATGGAAAAAATGGTTGTGATTTAATCCGTTGAAATCGAAGTATTTAATGAACTTATTAACATATTGTTTATAATTTCAAAATAGATGTGTTTATAATTTTAACACCATTACACTTATCAAAAGTCTTTACTTTTAATTAACTTCTTTTGGGTGCTATAATATTTTGAACTTCAATCGATTTCAACGATTATTTACATTATCAACAGTTAATAATAACCAATAGATTTTTAAAAATAAATATATAATATTTTATATCTTCTTTTAGAAGCTTGTGGGCAGTAGTTATGGAAAAGGAACAATTGATGCAATCTATCCGCGAATTGGCTAAACAGAAAAATGCAGTTATCTTCGCGCATTATTATACTAGACCAGAGATACAAGAAATAGCTGATTTTATCGGAGATAGTCTCGCGCTCGCACAACAGGCAACGCGCGTGCAAGCAGATATATTAATAATGTGCGGTGTGCACTTTATGGGAGAGACTATGAAGATTCTTTGTCCTGATAAGAAAGTACTGGTTCCTGATATGAATGCAGGCTGCTCATTGGCTGATAGTTGTAAAGCACAAGATTTATCTGCTTTTATTCAATCACAAAAAGAGTTAAATAAGGGACAAAAGCCTTTGGTAGTAAGTTATGTAAATACTACTGCAGAAGTAAAAGCAGTGACAGATATAGTAGTTACTTCATCCAATGCCAAGCATATAGTGGACCAATTACCAACTGATCAACCTATTATTTTCGGTCCAGATAAGAATCTTGGCGCTTATATCAATTCCGTTACAGGTAGAGAGATGATTTTATGGGATGGAGGTTGCCATGTACATGGTAGATTTGATAAAAATGCTTTAGAGCAGCTCAAAAAAGAAAATCCTGGTGTGGAAGTATTAGCTCATCCAGAGTGTAAGGCAGAAATTCTCGCGCTGAGCGATGTAATTGGTTCTACCAAGGCATTGCTCGACCATGTAATAAAATCGTCTTCTACGCGCTTTATAATAGCCACAGAAAGCGGAATAATACATGAGATGAAGAAGGCATGCCCTGATAAAGAATTTATTCCTCTGCCTTCGAAGAATGAAAATGGTATCGCGTGTGCATGTAATGAATGTGAATATATGCGCATGAATACATTAGAAAATGTATATGCATGCCTATGCGATGAGCAACCTGAGATGATAGTAGATGAAGAAATAGCTTCGAAAGCTATCTCTTCTATCCATAGAATGTTAGAGATGAGTTAAGGGATTTAATAAGGGCGGTTAGGATTTTTAGGAAACCAACCTCTTTCTACACGCTTTTTTTGTTCAAAGAGCTCAAGTATAGACCAAAAACACGAAAAAGCAAAACTTCCAAGCAGTACGGACCACACCGTGCTGCTTATTAGTATAGATCCTATTAAAGTAAGTAAGCCTACTAATGCAAAGATAGGCCAGCATTTTGTACCATAATAGTATTCTGCTTTAATGACAATAGGATGAAATATACCTATCATTAAAAATACGGAGCCCCCAATGATAATTCCTGTGAAATTCATAGTTAATGGGTAAACATAAAACCAAAATATAATCTTGGACCTGTAGGCATCACTAATTCATTCTGATGGAAAGCGAGCATCCAATCGAATCGGAAAGTGAGATGAATACGCTTTGTCATACAATAATCAAAACCTACATATGGTGTAAAAAAGAAGTAACTATTTTTATGAAAATATGTATTATCTTCTGCTATCCAATCTTCTTGATTACCTTCTAAAATATATAGTCCTTTAATTGTTCCGCCTCCTATTGTACCTCCAATATATGGCCAAATTTTTTCTAATCGCCAGCACGCGTCAGCTAATATACCACCATAACCCATACGCACATAACTACCATTTTGTAATATATTATTACAGTCAGTCATACTACTATTCATAGTAGATACAGCGCCTTCAAAACCTGTTCTGAGGTATTTCCAAAGGTGGACGCGCAAACTACCGCCAATACCAAATAATGCGCCTTGCGGACTACAAGAGCGTCCATCTGCTGTGATAGGTGCATTTTTATCTTGACCAAATAAATAACCTGTATGAAGCATCATACCGCCTGAATAACCTTGAAAAACTTTTGTAGAGTCGTTTTTCTTATGTATAGTGGCAGTTGTAGTATTAGTAGCCCAACCATATATTGAGCAAAAGAGGCATAAAAGAATTACTTTGACACGCATAGTTTAAAATTTTGTGCAAAGGTACTAATATTTTATCAGATAATTCTTAAGATTATCTTAATTATTCTAAACAAGGAATACGCAGTTCATTGCTGGTACCATTTATATCTAATGCGAGTATAAAATAGTTTATTGTTAGTTTGGACTGTACTTTTAATACACCCGGTTGCGCGGTAGGCAGTAGTGCTTGTAGAATAGCGTCTAACATTGTTTTTAGTGCTTCAGGCGCAATAGTGATATTATTTACGAAAGGAGTTAATTGCATTGAAGGTAAAAGCCCTTTTGCGCGTATTTCCATTTCGTGGCTATAGAGCCAATTAGATATAAATGATTGCAAATCAATAGTATAATGGTTTAATACTTTTTCTATACGGAATATAAACCCTACTCCTCTAATTGTTTCAATAGGTTTATTTCGTGTGAAACTTAGTTTACGGCGTATAGCATTTAGGTGTACATCTATGGTTCCTGTATCATAGCAAAACTGTTTTCCCCATATATGGTCTATTATTTCTTCGCGGCTACATACACGATTAGCATTGGATGCCAGATAGTCTAATAATGCAAACTCTAATTTAGTGAGATGAATGGTATTATCATCTATGCGAATACTATGGCTTTCTCTATTAATGGCTATATGTTCGGTAATAGAAATATACATTTTTTTATTAGTATTTAATATCCATCACAATGGGTAGGTGGTCGGAAAAACCATTTTGATAACGAAAACCGATATATGTTCTTTTAGGTTTTAGTCCGAGGCATTTATCATCGTTTTCCATTATCCATTCAGCATTATAAATAGCTACAGATGAAATACTATCCACTGCTGGCGAGCAGTAAAACTGATCTAAGCAAGTCCACTGACCTTGGTGCTTATGCGTACCTTGGTTATCTATCTGCAAAGAGATCATTTTATTGGTAACACCTTTTATATCTTGTATGGGTTTCGTATTCATATCACCCATGATGATAATATGGGCATTGGTGTTAGTACATAGTATAGAATCTACTTCTTTTTGGAGCAGTTCTTTGGCTGTGGTACGCTTCCATTCGCTCTCTGCTTTGCCACCTAATTGGGATGGTAGATGGCATATAAAAAGGTGCAATGTATCTCTTTTATCCACTTGTGCGGATACATATAGTATATCTCGCGTAGGAAAAGGCATTCGAATAGCCTTAGTGCAGATGGTATCAATGCGTTCTTTCTTATATAATAATGCTACATCTATACCGCGTGGGTCAGGACTCTCATAGTGCACTAAATCGTACTCTTTATACCTCAATCTATTTGATAATCGCTTTATGCATTCAGCGTTCTCTATCTCTTGTAATCCTATTATATCCACCCCACTCCATTCGCCTATAATAGTCAATACTCGAGCTATATTATCTATCTTATTATAAAATCGCGTGAACGACCATCGCCGTTCGCCATCCATTGTCCATTCTAAATCGTTGAGCGGTTTACCATTAATACTATCCCTCTCTGGCCAAAATAAGTTCTCTGTATTATAACTCACCACTCGTATTGGTTCGGCATGCACTATTCCGCCAACTAACACCGCTATGATGAGTAATAACTGCCGCATATGATAGTATTTAATATTGCTATTAAGATAGCATCATTATCGCTTTTTTAAGCGCTGTAATGAAGATATCTATATCTTCTTTCTCGTTGTATAATCCAAATGAAACGCGTGCAGTACCTGGTACGCCTAACTCTTCAATCAGAGGTTGAGCACAGTGGTGACCCGTACGAATAGCTATACCTTGGTGGTCTAATAAGGTGCCTATATCAAAGGGATGAATGAGTTGCCCATTAGTATAGATATTAAAACTAATTGCTCCCGCTTTGGGTTGATTTGCTGCATAGATATGTATGCCTTCTAAAGCCGCCAATTGTGCCTCGCAATAGGCAGTTATTTCCGCCTCATGTGCTTCAATCGTTTCCCACCCTATTGTATTAATATAATCAATAGCTTTACCTAACGCGTAACTGCCTACATAATTGGGTGTACCAGCTTCGAACTTATAAGGTAATTCATTATAGGTAGTACCATTCCAGCGTACATGATCAATCATCTCTCCCCCACCCTGGTATGGTGGTAGTTGGTTCAACCATTTCTTCTTTCCATATAGCACGCCAATACCTGTTGGTCCGTATATTTTATGTCCTGAGAAGGCTAAGAAGTCACAGTTTAATTCTTGCACATCAATCGCCATATGCGGCACACTTTGTGCGCCGTCCACTACCACTATTGCGCCATATTGATGTGCCAAGCGAGTAATCTCTTTTATAGGATTGATTATACCTAATACATTGCTCACATGTGCTATGCTTACCACCTTCGTTTTACTGCTTAAAAGATTCTTAAAAGCATCTAAATCAATAGTTAAATCTTCGCGAAGAGGTATATGGCGCAGCACAGCTTTCTTGCGCTCGCAAAGCATTTGCCAAGGCACTATATTTGAATGGTGTTCCAGAGCGCTTACGATGATTTCATCTCCCTCGCTAATAAATGATTGTAGTTCACTTTCTTTGGTGGTATTAGGTAATTCTCCTAAGCAGAAAGCGATAGTATTAATACTATCGGTAGTACCCTTGGTGAAAATAACCTCTTCGCTATACTGCGCATGGATAAATTGTGCTATTTTATCTCGTGCTTCTTCGTGGTATTTGGTAGCCACTTGGCTCAGGTGGTGTACGCCGCGGTGTATATTACTATTCCACTGACTATATGCTTCCACCAGCGCATCGATTACCACTTGTGGTTTCTGACTTGTAGCCGCGTTATCGAGGTACACAAGTGGTTGTTTATGCACAATTTGTTTCAATATAGGAAAATCTGTTTTATTCATATCTAAGTATTTAATTAGTCCTTTATCTGAATTAATGTCCTCTCACGAACTGCCCTTCGGGCTGATTGCTCACAAAGCAACAGTCGTCTTGTTGTTCCTCCTCAAATGCTTTTTGTTCTTGCGCTATATATTCCTCGTATGTCATGATTTATTTAGTTCTATTTAATAGAAAAACCTTTGCGGTCGCAAAGGTACAACTTTTTTTTTACATATGCAAGTGAAGAAGTTTAGCATGTTAGTGATTTTTATTCCCAGAAATATTTCCTTTGCCAATAATGAAGGGCATATATCTATTTATTAGAAATGCTACACCTATAGAAAGAATGATGGTAATGAAGGTGATAAGAATGTTAATGGAATAATAAGAAGTAGTTAAAAGGTTAATACCTAAAACTATACTTCCCGCAATTTTAATAAATCCAATAATGTAATTTTGAAGTGCAAGCGTGACTATATTGTATTCACCTATGTATGTAATAAGTCCCGCTATTTTAGACGATTCTAATTTATATGCAATCATTTTA
This sequence comes from uncultured Bacteroidales bacterium, assembly GCA_937891905.1. Lineage (GTDB taxonomy): Bacteria > Bacteroidota > Bacteroidia > Bacteroidales > Paludibacteraceae > Colicola. The sequence goes on from CALATT010000056.1 coordinate 39,195, forward strand.
CAAATAGCTATATATAAGGGCATTATACAAAATCCAGCTATGATGTATAGAATATGATTTATATAGGGGGAAATATTATATTGGTTCTGAATAATTAAAATAAAGAAAGTAATAATACTTAATAGAGGTATAACAATATATTTATGATTAAATTTACTATGATTATATGTTCTCAAGGTATTTGCGCAAGCATAAAAAGGCATGTAAAGCAGTGCTTTATCTATATACCAAGGTATATTTTTGATGTCCCAAATCATGCATGCTAAATAACCAAGAATGGAAATGAGAATGATAATTAAATTCGAGTGGATATATTTCTTTAAGAAATAAAATATTATCTGCATACTGAATAAACAGGTTATAAACCAATAGGGACCAAGAATTATATTGGGTCGGCCCCAAATAAATTCTTTTATTGGTAAAAGAGGGTTAATAGCTAATTCCTCTGCACCTACCATTTTGCGCCCAATTAATAACCACAGCGCATAAAAGATAATATAAAACCAAAAATAAGGAATGAGTAGTCGTTTAACTCGATGTATGAAAAAATCAGAGAATTTATTCCATTTATCCATATTAAACAACAACCCAGCAATCAAGAAAAATGCGGGCATTCGCAGTAATTGCAAGAAGTCAAAAAGATATCCATCTAAATTTGGATTTGTGTGAAATAATACGACTAAGAATATAGAAAAAAACTTAGCAAAATCAATCCAAATCTCTCTATGTGATGAATGAAAGGTCATATATTTTTATTTCACCATGCTTATGGTTTATAATAACTCTCTTCTAATATCTTCTGTGCGTCGGGTTCAGCCATTAATTGCTGCAGCGTAACGGCCTCGTTATGCTGCATATAACTCTCCACAATACGCCAACCCAACCATATACCTAAGCGGCCAGGAGCATCCTGAGAAACCTCTGATGTGAAAGGCCCATCATTCAAATAACTGGTTAACACTAAACTCTCCGTCTTGAATAAATCACGCTTATCCATCACCAAATGCCAGATAGCTTGTTCGTGCTCGATACACCAGTCCCATTGTTCTTCACTATATCCCATCACCTCATAATCAGCTACTTGTGGAAAGAGTAGGGAAGTGAGATACATTACTTTACCACGATAGATCATTTGGTCAAGCAAGCGAATCTTTGTAGCAGTATATGGAATATTTCTAAATAAATAAGCACTCACTATATCCACAGGAATACACTCAGGACGCATGGTTTGCTTTTGATAATCATACACCACGCGATTATAGTATTCATAATCACTACCCAAGTACATATCAGCACCAATACCAATAATATCTTCATAAAAATAGATAGGTGCATTAAAGCCTGATACAAACATATAGATAGTAGGAATCTCCATCTCAGGGTATAACCAATGAATACGAGTAAAAGCCTGATTAATAGATGATTGTAAATGACTTATATCAGCAAAAACTTCTTGCTCACGGGCATTTGTTTTTTCAAATCCATACAATGTATCGGATAAGAATTGGGGTAGTACTTGCGCTAAATAAGTTGTATCGGCAGCAGGAATACCTAATATATCTTCCACCCACAAAGGCATAAAAATAGGGTACTTATCGTATAAGATTTGAATATCGTCTGTAATGGATGTAGGATTTACATTAAATAGGTCGTTATCAAAGCGAACGAACTCAATCGTTTGCTCCTCCATTTCGCTATCTTTTGGAAAGTACTTACGACCCTTATCGCAGGCAGTCATTGCCACGAGACAAACTAATATAAATAGGTATTTTTTCATGATTCAATAATTCCATCTTTGATTTCAATCACTCGGTCCGCCATAGTAGCCAAATCTTTATCGTGCGTCACAAGGAGTATCGTCTGGCCATATTGCTCACGCAAATGGAGTAGTAACTCACTCAACTCGCGTTTATTTTTCTCATCTAAACTACCTGTAGGTTCGTCCGCTAAGATGATAGATGGTTTCATCATCAATGCTCTCGCGGCAGCCACACGCTGTTTCTCACCTCCTGATAACTCATTAGGTTTATGTTCCATTCGGTCTGCTAAGCCTAAATCATTCAATAACTGCTTTGCACGAGGCTGATAATCAGCCACTTTCTCACGAGCAATCATAGCTGGAATACACACATTCTCCAGCGCTGTGAACTCAGGTAATAATTGGTGAAACTGGAAGATAAACCCAATATGCTTATTTCTAAAAGCTGCTAATTGCGTATCATTAAGTGTGAAGACATCTGTACCATCAATAAGTACTTGGCCATTGGTAGGGCGATCTAAGGTGCCTATGAGTTGGAGTAGGGTAGTCTTACCCGCTCCAGACTTACCCACTATAGCCACAATTTCACCCTGCTTCACACGCAGGTTAACACCCTTCAGTACTTCTAAGGTACCAAACGATTTGTGTATATTCTTTACTTCTATCATATACTAATTAGTAATAGTTAGTTTTCTATCGCCGTTCTCAAGTGGAGTAATATTTATCCAGATAGTATTATCGGGTAGGAGGGCTTCCATCATTCTTGGCCATTCGATGAAACAATAGTTGTCTGAATACAAATATTCTTCCGCACCAAAATCCATCGCCTCGCGGATATCCTTTAAGCGATAACAATCAAAATGATACACCTCCCCATGATAAGGTTGTTCCACATCATAGACATTCACAATCGCAAAAGTGGGACTATTTACTATATCCATTGTACCCATCGCTTCACAGAGCGATTCGATGAAAGTGGTCTTACCCGCACCCATTTGTCCCTCGAATGCATACACCCGATGAGGTTCTGTCTTATGGAGAATTTCAAGTGGGCTCACTTCCTTTCCTTCTTCATTTAGCAAAATTAGTGCCTTTGAGTCAGAAAAAACACCCTTTTTTATTGTATAAGTTATCATATTCGTGAAAAATATTTAATTCTCAGAGACTTGTTTTAAGCTTTATTTGTTCGTAAATAGTTGATCCTCTGCGAGTTCCGAGTAATTCAATCCACTCAGACTTTTCAGCGCTTCTAGCGCGCTTCACAGAACCAAAATGTTGTAGTATTTTTTGTTTCGTAATCTCTCCAACTCCCTGAATATCATCTAGTTGACTATGAATTTGCGCCTTGCTACGCTTTTTTTTATGGAATGTGATAGCGAATCTGTGCACCTCATCTTGTATATTAGTTAGCAAACGGAATACTTCGCTCGTCACTTTCATCCCAATCTCTACAGGAGGGAAGCCATAGAGGAGTGTTTGTGTTCGGTGTTTATCGTTTTTCTTTAATCCTGCAATAGGTATCTGTAGTCCTAATATCTGCTCGACGGCTTCGCGTATGGCATTCATTTGACCTATGCCGCCATCGGCAATAATGAGGTCAGGTAATCCTTTTCCTTCATCTATTAATCGTTGGTATCGCCTCCTTACAATCTCGCGCATGCTCGCGTAATCATCGGGTCCATCCACCGATTGGATGTTAAATCGTATATACTCGCTCTTACATGCTTTTCCCATTCGATACACGACGCATCCTGCCACAGCATGCGCACCTTGTATATTCGAGTTATCAAAGCAATCAATCCACGCAGGGATGTTATCTAAAGATAACATATGTTGTAATTCGCTCAATACGCGCGTTGCTCGTTGTTGTGGATTGAGTTTATCTTCTTGCTTAAGTCTATCTAATTTATACTGCCGTACATTTTGCATTGCTAAATCGAGCAGTTTTTTCTTATCACCACTTAGGGCAATATGTACATGCAGAGAAGCATCAAAAACATCCGGTATGAACGGAACAATCACCTCTTTTGTATTACTATTGAGTTGCTCGCGTAATTCAATCATACCCAATCCTAATAGTTCTTCTTTGTCTTCCTCTATTTTACGCCTGTATTCGATAGTTAATCCTTGGGTAATACTACCATTATGCACATGCAGCATGGAGATATACACTCGTTCGTCTTGTTCATCATACCCAAATACATCCACATCTCCCACATGGGTATTGGTTATAACTGTTTTACTCTTGAACTGCTCAAGTAAATCAATCTTATGCTTTATCTCTGCTGCCTCTTCATAGCGCATTTCTTCTGCTTTCTGCAGCATTTCTGCTTCTAACTGAGTACTTATCTCGTGTGCGTCACCTTTGATAATTTTTCTCGCTTGATCAATCCATTCATTATACTGCTCGCTGCCTGGTTTAAATTCACAGATACCACAGCAGTTTTTGAGGTGATATTTGAGACAGACACGCACTTTATTATTACTATTATTAGGTGTAATAGTTAATGCGCAAGTACGGATAGGAAATAGTTTGTGGATTAGATCAATCACTAAATCTACTGTATGACCGTAACTATATGGACCATAGTACTCACCTTTACCTTTTATAATATTGCGCGTTTTAAAAATACGAGGGTAGGGTTCTTTGCTGATACAAATACTAGGGTAGGATTTACCATCCTTGAGTAAAATATTATAATGAGGTTGGTGTTCTTTGATGAGATTATTCTCTAATAAGAATGCATCTTGCTCGTTATTTACCACTATATAGTGGATGTCCGCTATATGTGCTACTAACTGTCTGGTCTTTGCATTCGTATGTGCTTTAGAGAAATAACTATTTACCCTCCTTTGTAGGTTTTTTGCCTTTCCTATATAGATGATCTGACCTTCTTTATTAAGGTATTGATATACTCCAGGACTATTAGGAATACGCCGAAGTAATAAGTTAATATGTTTTTCTCTTTCTGTCAATTACTCGTCCACTTCCATGTCAAACAGACAATTCAATTCATCTGCTTTGCCTTCTAATAATGCACGACCATTCAGTCCTACAAGTTCCAAGATAAAATCAACATAGATGGTTTTTACACCCATTTTTTTAACGAGTTGGATGGCAGCGTCCATAGTACCACCTGTTGCTAAGATATCATCATGGATGAGCACAACATCGTTTTCATTGAGTGCATCTTTATGGATTTGAATAACATCCATGCCATATTCTTTGGCGTAGCTCACTTCCACAGTTTCAGCAGGTAATTTACCTGGTTTGCGTACGGGAACAAAACCAGCGCCAATCTCCATAGCTACAGCAGGAGCGAGAATAAAACCACGCGATTCAATACCCACCACTTTGGTAATACCTTTATTCTTATAGGTTTCCACCATTTTATCACGCATCCAGCATAGACATTCTGGTTTGTCTAAAGCGGTAGTGATGTCTTTGAATTGAATACCCTTTACCGGGAAATCGGGTACATTGCGGATTGCATCTTTTACTTCTTGAGCAGTCATAATTTGATAATTTATTTGTTTGTATTATTCAATGTTTCACGTGGAACATGTGGTAGTTAGTTTCAAAGAAACTAAAATCATCTTCCTAATAGAACAAGCAGAACACTTATATCGTTTGGGCTAACGCCAGGAATACGATTGGCATCTCCGATAGATTTTGGGCGTATGCGTGTTAGTTTCTGTCGTGCCTCGGTGCTTAAACTTTGTACTTCGTTGTAATTAAAATGATCAGGTATGCGTATTTGGTCTAAGCGTTGTAGTTTTTGTGCTTCTAATTTTTCGCGACGAATATATCCCTCATATTTAATTTGTATTTCGCAACTCTCCACGATTTCATCGCGATTATATTCTATTTTATCAATGTATTGTTTGAGGGTTGGTACCACTTCGGCTAGTGCTGTGATAGTTACTTGTGGGCGCAATATAATATCGCTTATTTTGCTTCCTTCACGCAGAGCAGTACTACCAATACTTTCTAGCCAGCTATCAATTTGCTTCATAGGGATGGTAGTATGGCGCATAAACTCGATGAAATCGGCGCATGTTTGTTTTTTTGTTATCCACTGTTGGTGGCGTTCGTGACTGGCAATACCTAATTGGAATCCACATTCTGTGAGTCGTTCGTCCGCGTTATCTTGGCGTAGTAGAATGCGATATTCAGCGCGAGAAGTGAACATGCGATAAGGTTCGTCCACTCCTTTATTTACCAAATCATCAATCAATACACCTATATAGCTCTCGTCTCTACCAAGGGTAAAGGGGTTGCCACCATGTACATTCTGGTGTGCGTTTATACCAGCCACTAACCCTTGTCCTGCAGCTTCTTCATAACCCGTAGTACCATTGATTTGTCCGGCAAAAAACAGATTTTTAATCTGTTTTGTCTCTAAAGTGTGGTGTAATTGAGTGGGGTCGAAGAAGTCATATTCGATGGCATAACCAGGACGATACATGACCACATTTTCTAATCCTTTGATAGTTCGCAATCCTGCCAATTGTACTTGCCACGGAAGACTGCTTGAGAAACCATTCACATAATACTCGTTGCTATCAACTCCTTCGGGTTCTAAGAATAACTGATGCGCATCTTTGTCTGCAAAGGTAACGATTTTGGTTTCTATACTTGGACAATAGCGTGGACCAATACTGGTTATTTGTCCGTTGAAAAGGGGAGAATCTGCTAATCCTTGGCGCAATGCTTCGTGTGTGGCATTATTTGTATATGTAATCCAGCAAGGCATTTGCTTTAATCCGCGTTGGACGCCATTAAGATAGGAGAATTGATGCCAATCCTGGTCTCCATCTTGGCGTAGTAGTTCCTCAAAATCTATAGAGCGAGCATCAATACGGGCAGGAGTACCTGTTTTCATTCTATCTGTACGGAATCCTAAAGCTGATAATTGTTCGGTCAAACCGTACGAACTTGGTTCTGAAATGCGCCCACCAGCAATCTGTGTTTTTCCACAATGCATAAGCCCGTTAAGGAAGGTGCCATTAGTGAGAATAACTGCTTTAGCTTGCATCTCTATGCCGAGAATTGTCTTTACGCCATATACTTGATTATCGCGTATGATAAGTTCGCAAACTGTATCTTGCCAAATAGAGAGGTTGGGTGTATTGGATAGTATTTGTACCCACTCTTCGATAAATCGTTTGCGGTCGCTTTGGCTGCGTGGGCTCCACATGGCAGGTCCTTTGCTTCTGTTGAGTAGTCGGAACTGTATAGCGCTGCGATCGGTGACGATACCCATTTGTCCTCCTAAAGCGTCTATCTCACGCACAATCTGCCCTTTAGCAATACCTCCAACGGCGGGATTGCAGCTCATTTGACCAATCTTATTCATATCCATGGTGATGAGTAGCGTTTTGCTTCCCATCCTGGCGGCTGCATGAGCGGCTTCACACCCTGCGTGTCCTGCGCCTACTATGATGATGTCGTATATAAAATTCATTCGATTAAATCGATTATAATTGCTCTTTATTTGATTGTCTTATTACGGTGTTTCCATTTCCATCTGCCGCTATAACTATTGCTATTAATAGTGCGCACTTTTGGTTGGAAAGCATTTTCTAAATGATTGCTATATGTGATATTTTTTGTTTGTGCGTCAACGAGTATACCAATAATATCAAATCGTGGGTTTTTCTCTATCTGTCTATATTTGATATATGCATTTGCGGCGGCAATGATGCGTTTTCTTTTGAGTAGGTCTACATATTCCTCCGGCATTTTATTGCCAAATGTGGTAGTTCGTGCTTTTACTTCTACAAAGATAATATCTTTCTTATTTTCAGCTATTAGGTCAACCTCCAAATGGCCCATCCGCCAGTTTGTTTCAATTATTCGGAAGCCTTTTTCCTTTAATATCTTAGCTGCTTCTTGTTCTCCAATGATACCTATAGGGTTCGTAACAAACATATATATGGTATTATAATTGTTCCATTCTTGCAGCGTCCAAGCGCAGTAAGATAAATAATAGTAGTGTGAATCCCCAAAGTGAACTACCTCCATAACTAAAGAAAGGGAGTGGGATGCCAATCACAGGCATTAATCCAAGCACCATACCGACATTAATTGTTAGATGGAAGAGGAAAATACTTGTTACTGCATAGGCATATATTTGTGTAAAAGTAGAGCGTTGTCGTTCTGCGATAGAGATAAGTCGTAGGATGAAGTAAAGGTATAGGAGTAATACTCCTATTGATCCTATAAATCCCCATTCTTCTCCTACGGTGCAGAAGATAAAGTCAGTATCTTGTTCGGGTACAAATTGTAGTTTTGTTTGCGTTCCATTACGGAAGCCTTTGCCAAAGAATTGTCCAGAACCGATAGCTATTCGTGCTTGATTAACATTATATCCAGCTCCTTTAGGGTCTTCTTTCATTCCCAATAAGACTTCTATTCTGACGCGTTGGTGAGGCTGAAGTACTTTGGTGAATGCAAAATCGCACAAGTGTGTATAGGCGATGCATCCAATACTGAATGCAGCTACAAAAAGAAGTGCATATTTACGCCATACTATTCCAATAAAAAGTGAGTATAGAATGAGTGCGATTACGATACCGATAGATAACCAATCAAACGGAACAGGAACCCATATATTGATGATTAATCCAATGCAATAAATAAGTATTACAGATCCAATAAGAATGATGGATTGAAAGCGAATCTTATGTTCTTTGCAGATAAAGAAGATCTCGATGGCTGTAACAAGAAGCATGCAGCATAGAATACCCATGCTTCCTGTTCCAAAGGGTAGGGGTACAGAACCTAATCGAATGCTTAGGATGAATAAAGCGACAGCTGCCACCCCTGTCCATAGTACATATCCGCTCATTCCTTGGCGATAAAAAACAAAGAGAAAAGCTGCAAAAACGAGTGCGGAACCTGTTTCTTTTTGCATAATCATGATAATCAAGCAAGGGATTCCTATGAGCAAGAAAGGTACAATCAAATCGCGCCAAGATCGCAATTTATAATCATACCTTCCCATGTATTTAGCGATGGTTAATGCAACGATACACTTGGCAAACTCTGCGGGTTGTAGGCTCACCGGACCTAAGTTAATCCAAGATAGCGAACCTTTAATATCGCGTGCTAAAAATGGCGTGGCGATAAGTAGGAGTAGCATAATTCCGTATGCAATATAGGCCAATAAGTCATAGGTTCGGTAGTCAATCATCAATAGGATACTTCCTAATGCGAGTGAACCTAGTATCCAATAGAATTGTTTACCTGCGCGATTATCAAAATCAAAGATGCTTGTTTGATCAAAGTTATAACTAGCGCCATAGATATTGAGCCAGCCAAAGAAGACCAGCACAAGAAAAACGCCGATAGTAGTCCAATCGACATGTTTCCACACACTATTACCAGATCTTGACGCTCTCATTGATCACTGCATTTGCAATTCTATTTTTCAAATCTTTTCGTTTTATTTCTCCCGTTAGGTATTGCTCAATCATTAGGCTAGCGATAGGTGCTGCCCAAGTGGCACCAAATCCTGCGTTTTCAACCACTACAGCGATAGCTATTTGTGGGTTTTCTAATGGTGCATAGCCGATGAAAACAGCATGATCTTTACCATGTGGGTTTTCTGCAGTACCTGTTTTACCAGCTACTTCAATTCCATCTATGAGATAATAGCGTCCCGTACCATTAGTCATTACGCGATGCATTCCTTTTTTAACAACATCAAAATATTTAGCGTCTATATCTATTTGATGTTTATGAAGTTGCATAGAGTCGTGCTTATTGAGGTGTGGTGTGATATAATACCCTCCATTAGCGATTGCTGCCATTTGATTGGCTAATTGTAATGGCGTAGCGCCTATTTCTCCTTGTCCAATACTGAGTGAGCGTATGGTGAGGGCTCTCCATCCTTTTTTGCCATATATTCTATCGAAGAATTTTTGCTCAGGTACGCCACCAGATACTTGAGTGCCGATATCTGTGTTTTGGAATTTTTGTGCAAAACCAAACTGCAATACATAATTTCTCCATTCATTATATTTCTGCTTGAATAGATCGGTGTTATTGTTTTTGCTTGGGTGTAGCATGTCTCGATACAGGCACCAAAAATAGGGGTTACAACTCTGCTCGATGGCTTCTTCAAGTGCAACGGGAGATCCGTGGCTATGGGTACATTTGATAGGTGTACTTCGTTGTCCCGAACAAGCATATTGTGTGTGGGGGGTAATAACACCCATTTGTAATCCGATAAGAGCTTGCACTGTTTTGAATGTAGAACCAGGCGGGTAGGAGGATTGTGTGGCACGGTTCAGCATGGGTTTGGTGGGGTCTTTGAGTAGAATGTTATAGTTCTTACCTCTCTCTTTTCCCACCAATAGTTTAGGATTCCATGTAGGATTAGAGGCGAGGGTTAGAATCTCACCTGTCTGCGGTTCAATAGCTACGATAGCTCCTATTTTGCCTGCGAGTAGTTGTTCTGCTACTATCTGTAATTGTATATCTAATGTGGTATGTAGGTCTGTTCCTGCTTGTACGCTAATATCTTTTTCTCCATCCAAGTATCGTCCTTTGACGCGTCCTTTAACATCCCGCATGTATATTTCCATGCCCTTCGTGCCTCGTAATTGTTTCTCGTATGTTCGTTCCAAGCCATCTCTTCCAGAGTAGTCGCCTCGTGCATAATAGGTATCGTTATCAATATCTTTCTGATTTACTTCTCCTACTGATCCAAGTACATGTGCTGCTGCGTTATATGTATAATCTCTCAGGGTACGCTTTTGTATTTGTACACCAGGGAACATAAATAAAGCTTCCTGTAGTGTAGCAATATCCTCTTTTTTGAGTTGGTTTATAAACACTTGTGGTGTCCATCGTGAATAACCACGGTTTTTACGCCTATCTTTTATATCTGATATTCGTTTATCAAATTCTTCGCGTGTGATATGCAAGCATTGACAGAAATAGGTGGTATCCCATTCTTCTTTCATTTCTCGCATAGTTATCGTCACTTCGTATATAGGTTGGTTAAAAACCAATAATTCTCCATTACGATCGTATATAAGTCCTCGTGATGGATAAATAGTTTGCTTAACCAAAGCATTATTGTCTGCTTGGTTTGTTGTGGTTTGGTCAATTACTTGTAGGTAGAATAATCGAATGATATACACCAATACGATACCAATAGCTATACCACTGATAACATACCTTCGTCTATAGTATTGGTCGTTAATCATTTGTATTTCAGGATATTAAATCCAAATATAAAGATGAATGTGATGATAGCACTCACGATAGTTTCAACTAATACAAAACCAATATGCGCCCAACTCCAAGCAGATAATATAAATACCATAAAATGGTGTATAATGATTAGAATGGCGAGGTATTTACCCATTGCGGCCAATCCCATCACGCGTGTGCTTATTTGTTCGTTAAGGCGGTCTTTGTCATTGATGATTGTTCCGAGTAGGTACGGTCTAAAGAACATGAGCAGTACGCATGCGCTGGTGTGTACGCCGAGCGAATTGCTAAATATATCCATGATAAGTCCCACGATTGCACCGATAAACATGTCCACACTATGCGGCAATGTGATGGGCATCATTAGGAGGAAGAGAATATAGATGAATGGATGGCATACACCCAATAACTGCAGTTGATCAAATAAGAACACCTGTAGCATCATCAGTAGAATATACTGCCCTATGTATTTAGTCCATGCCATTTGTTAATTCTTCTAATTCCAATTGATCTTCATTGCAGACCACTTCCACATATTTGATTCGTTTAAAATTAGTGCTCAGTCTTACGCTGATAGTATAGTAGGATGCTCCCTCTTCTAAGGTACTATTTTCAACGATTCCAACGGGAATACCTTCGGGAAAGATAGGACTTAGTCCACTAGTGACTATAGTGTCGCCTTTATTGACCACTAAGTGTGATGCAACATCTGTGAGTGTAGCAAAGCGATAATCGTCTCCATCCCATTGCAGTGTGGCGATGTAATCGTTTTTGGTAAATCGGCAACTCACATTGGTGTGTGTGTTGATGATAGGCATTACTACACTATATTTTGTTCCTACAGTCTGCACGATACCTACTACACCTTCGTCGTTAATAACGCCTTGTCCTTTGTGAATACCATCTCTTTTACCCACATTGATGGTGATAAAATTATTAATGTTCCGTGTGGTTATTTGTACCACTTTCGCAGGTAGATAGGAAGGTGCGGTGTAGTTAGAGAGGCGCATTGTTTCTCGCATGATTGAGTCGTCTATAGATTGTTGTATCTGACTCAATTGGCTGCGTAGGTAGGTATTGTCAATTGCTAATATCTCGTTTTGCTCTTTTAGATTGAAATAACTTTTTATTTCGCTTAGTTTTTCATTTTGCCATGCTATAACTTGGTTAGAGGTACTCAAAATGCTACTTCTTGGGTAAGTATTATTGTAGGAAAATAACAAAAAGGCAGCAACTTCCAGGAGTATAAAAACCAGGAAGTTGCCATACCTTAGCAGTATTTTGAGTAGGTTTTGCATGGTATAACTCTACTACGATGAAGTGATTAGCGAATTAAGAATCCAAAGTTATTTACATTCTTCAGCGCTACTCCAGTACCGCGAGCCACGGAGTGCAGAGGGTCTTCAGCAACATGGAAGGTGATAGTTATCTTGTCTGTCAATCGCTTTGCTAATCCGTGTAGTAATGCACCACCACCTGTGAGGTAAATACCGCGTTTTACGATATCAGAGTATAACTCAGGAGGTGTAGTTTCTAAGGCTTGTAAAATAGCATGCTCTATTTTAGAAACACTCTTCTCTAAGCAGTGAGAAATTTCTTGATAACTAACAGGGACAGACATAGGCAACGCAGTTACTTTGTTTGGTCCCACCACTACAAAATCTTCTGGTGCGTCTTCTAATTCTGGTAATGCAGAGCCTACTTGTATCTTAATACGCTCTGCTGTAGGTTCGTCAATACGCAGGTTGTGCATACGGCCCATATACTCAATGATATCTTGGTTGAAATCATCACCTGCAATCTTGATAGATTTATTGCTAACAATTCCACCGAGTGAGATAACGGCGATTTCTGTTGTACCACCACCTATATCCACAATCATACATCCTTCAGGGCTCTCTACATCTAATCCAATACCGATAGCTGCAGCCATTGGTTCGAAGAGCATATAGATATCTCTACCGCCCGCGTGCTCTGAAGAGTCGCGTACGGCACGAATCTCTACTTCAGTAGAACCTGAAGGAATACATACCACCATACGAATAGATGGAGTGAAGAGTCGTGCTTGCTTAGGAATCATCTTGATCATACCACGAATCATCATTTCGCAAGCATAGAAATCCGCAATAACACCATTTCGTAGTGGACGAACGGTACGAATCATCGTTCCTCCCTTACCAATCATCATTTGCGCCTTGCGTCCGACAGCAACCATTTTGTTGTCAGCCATAGAAATCGCTACAACAGATGGTTCGTCCACCACCACTTTATCATCACACATAATAATGGTGTTGGCTGTACCTAAGTCAATAGCAATTTCTTGTGTAAAAGAAAAAAGTCCCATATATTTAATAAATTTAATGATTCAAAGTTCTTTCATTTCCCACAATTCTTTCTTAAAAGGGTGTTAATTGGGAAAATCGTGCAAAATTACAACTTTTTTTTCATATATGCAAGCGCGCGCGTTTTTTTATTAAAGAAAAAAGAGTGACGACTATTTGCCATCACTCTCGCGCTCCCTCAAGGACTTGAACCTTGGACCCCCTGATTAACAGTCAGATGCTCTAACCGACTGAGCTAAGGAAGCATTAAAAAAATAAACTTAAATTTGCTTCATTTTCAAAAGCGAGTGCAAAAGTACTGCTTTTTTTTTACATACGCAAGTTTTTTTCAAAAAAAATTCGTATCTTTGCAAAGTTTTTTGATAAATAACCCTATTTTTGAGAAAAAATGGTGAAAAAATGAAAAAAGTACTAGGTTTAGGTAATGCTTTAACGGATGTTTTACTTCAGGTGACTGAGGAAGATTTGCGTGAGTTAGGATTTCAGAAGGGTAGTATGAATCTTATCTCAATGGAGCAAGCAGAGCAGATTCAGTTTCGCTTTGCGTCAGTTCGTAAGCGTATGGTGGCTGGTGGTTCGGCAAGTAATACGATTAATTGTATTGCGTCATTGGGGGGAAAAGCTGCTTTTATTGGTAAGATAGGAAATGATGAAGTAGGTGATTTTTACCGAGAGGATATGCTTAAGAATGGAGTAAAACCTATTCTATTGCTTTCTAATAAATCGATGTCGGGTTGTTCAATTGTGTTGATTACTCCTGATGGAGAGCGTACTTTTGCTACTTATCTTGGTGCTGCAGCGGATTTGTGTGCGGATGACATACAGCGTTCTGCGTTTGATGGGTATGATATTTTTCATATAGAAGGTTATTTGGTGCAAAACCATGAATTGATAGAGAAATCAATTCGTTTGGCAAAGGCGGCAGGGTGTATGGTGTCGTTGGATTTGGCTTCATATAATGTGATTAACGAGAATCATGATTTCTTGACTCGTTTAGTGAAAGATTATGTGGATATTGTATTTGCTAATGAAGATGAATCTTATGCTTTCACTCATTTAAACCCAGAGGAGTCTGTGCGAGCCATTTCGGAGCAATGCCAAATAGCGGTAGTGAAAGTTGGTAAGAATGGATCGTATGTTAAATCAGGAGACAAGCAATATCATATAGGTGCGATTACAACTAGTTGTACGGATTCAACGGGTGCAGGCGATCTTTTTGCTGGCGGATTCTTGCATGCGCTTAGTGATGGATTTGATATTCGTCGTTGTGCGGAGATAGGAACGATTGCAGCAGGTCGCGTAGTGGAGATTGTCGGCACGAAATTGAGTGATGAGACATGGGATGAGATTCGCCGCATATGTGCATTATATCGCGGATTTATGCAGAAATATACTAATGACTAAATAAAAGATACAATATGAAATCAGTCCTTTATTTTTTATATGGCTTATACCAATATATCGTTGTATGGCCTATTATGGTAGTGCTTACGCTTTTTACGGCGGTGTTTACAATGATTTTTGTTCCATTCCGCAATGCGGAGTTTGTGCATAGGGTACAGCAGTTTTGGTCTCGTTCATTTTATCGACTAATGTTTTTACCCGTGACGGTGGAGGGATTGGAATATATACAACCAGGTCAGAGTTATGTATTTGTGAGTAACCATCAGTCAATGTTTGATGTGTGGCTTATATATGGTTGGTTGCCTGTGATTTTTAAATGGTTGATGAAAGCGGAATTGCGTAAAGTGCCTTTTGTGGGTATAGCATGCAAAGCGGCAGGGCATATTTTCGTAGATAGAAAAAATCCCAAAGCAGCCATGGAGAGTATGGAGAATATAAAGAAGCAATTGAAGGATGGTGTATGTACCGTTATTTTCCCCGAGGGAACTCGTACTAAGGATGGTCAAGTGGGTCGTTTTAAGCGTGGTGCCTTCCAGATAGCATTAGATTTAAAGTTGCCAATTATTCCTATTTCATTGTCAGGTTGCTACGATGTACTACCTAAAGGTAAGCCATTTGTTTATCGTCGTCCAGTGCGCATGTATGTGGGGGAACCGATAGATATTACGCAGTTTGAGAATAATAACGACGCAATTGATTTTGTGCGTAATAAAGTGATAGAGAATGTGTGATGATAAAAGTACAAAGTGAAAAGTGTAGAATTTAAATTTAGATATTATGTATTCAGATCCAAAAGAGTGTCTTTATTGTCAGAATAATGAGACACTACACAATTTGATGATTGAGATTTGCCATTTGCGTGTTTCTCGTGCATTCCTTTTTAAAGAGCAAACTTACCATGGTCGTTGTTTGGTGTCATATGATGGTCATGTGAATGATTTGAATGAGTTGTCTGATGAGCAGCGTAATCTATTTATGGCTGATGTGGCGCAAGTGACGAAAGCGATGCAGAAATTATTCAATCCAGAGAAGATTAATTACGGAGCATATTCAGACAAGTTGAGTCACTTACATTTCCATTTAGCACCAAAGTATGTGGATGGACCTGATTATGGTGGAATATTCCAGATGAATCCCGGTAAGGTGTATCTTACGGAAGAAGAGTACGCAGCCATGGTGACATCACTTCGCCAGGAATTGAATCAATAAAGCGATTTACCAAGTCTGTTTGTAAAGTAGGAAAAAGAACACCCTATGTTATTTCGTGATATAATAGGTCAATCGGATATCAAGCAGCGTTTACGCAAAGCGGTGCAAGAGGGGCGTATACCACATGCGCAATTATTTACAGGCGTGAGTGGAATAGGTAAACTGCAGTTAGCGCTCGCGTATGCGCAGTATTTGAATTGTCCTCATCGTTCAGACGAGGATAGTTGTGGTGTATGTCCTACCTGTTTGCAATTTCAAAAACTCCAACATCCAGACCTTCATTTTGCTTTTCCTATTGTAAAGACGGACGCAGCAGATACTTGCGATGGATTCATGGATAAATGGCGTGATATACTATTAGAGCGCCGTTATTTCAACCTCGATGATTGGTATCAATATTTAGGCGTGGAAACCAAACAGGGAATTATTTACGAGAAGGAGAGTGGGGAGATAATGCGTAAGTTGGCTCTCAAACCCTATGGCAATGGATATAAGGTGATGATTATTTGGCAGCCGGAGAAGATGAATATCACCTGTGCTAATAAATTGCTCAAGTTGTTAGAAGAGCCCTATGAGCAAACCCTTTTTATTCTTGTGAGTGAACATCCTGAGCAATTATTATCTACGATTCAATCGCGTGTTCAGATGATTACTATTCCTCGTTTGGAGAGCGAGACTATAGTACACGCACTACGGGAAAGTCACGATTTATCCTATGAGGAGGCAGCGGATATATCTCGGATAGCCAATGGAAGTTATCTGATGGCAATGAAAAAAGCCGATGAAACCGAAGAGAACCAACAAGAATTAAATGATTTTATATCTCTCTTCCGTGATGCCTATACAGTAGGAGTACTCAAGGATCCTCAAGCGAAATATACATCTCTCAAACGCCTTAAGCAATGGAGTTTGTCTATTGCTGATAGTAAGGTGGGAAGGGAAAAACAGAAACATTTCCTTCAATATGCTCAGCAACAAGTGCGCGAGAACTACATACGCAATTTTGCGCAACCAGCACTCAATTACCAATTGCCGGGCGAACGCGAGTTTTCTACTCGTTTTGCACCATTTATACACGATGGAAATGTGGAGCAGATAATGAAGCAATTAGAGTTAGCAGAGAGGCAGATAGAGCAGAATGGTAATGCTAAAGTAATATTTTTTGACCTCTGTTTACAAATGATAGTACTTATTAAGAAACCAAGAAATTGATATATATGGATAAAAATACAGTAGGAAAACCCCATTTGGAGTTGTCGGCTGCAGCGACGAAAGGTAACTCTATGCAGATGTTGCCTGTTTGTGATTGGTTGAATGACTTGCCAGATAATACAACTGTGACCGATTTGGTGGAGGTTGTTTTTAAGAATACGCACAAAGGTTATTTCCATAATACGAACCATCTTCCTTTAGAGAAAGGAGTGCGTGTGGTAGTAGGAGCTAATCCTGGTTATGACTTGGGAGAAGTATCATTGACGGGCAGGTTAGTGGCTTTGCAGATGAAGAAGAATCGTTTGGATGCGACTCGTTACGAGGTGCGTGAAGTGCTTCGTATAGCAACGGATGAGGATCTTAATCGAGCAGAACAAGCACATGCGCGTGAGCAAGAGACGATGATTCAAGCGCGCCAATTAGCCAAATCGCTTGGATTGGAGATGAAGATTGGTGATGTGGAGTATCAAGCGGATGGAACGAAGGCTATTTTTTATTATATTGCAGATGGCCGCGTAGATTTCCGTCAACTTATTAAAGTGTATGCGGAAACATTCCGTATTCGTGTAGAGATGAAGCAGATTGGTGCTCGCCAAGAAGCAGGTCGTATAGGTGGAACAGGACCATGTGGTAGGGAGTTGTGTTGCTCTACATGGATGACTAATTTCTCGTCTGTAGGTACTGGAGCCGCGCGATTACAGAATATATCGCCTAATCCACAGAAATTGGCAGGTATGTGCGCTAAACTCAAATGTTGTTTGAATTATGAGATGCCTGTCTATGAGGATGCCACAAAGGATATGCCATCACGCCACACACCTATTGAGACGCAAGACGGCACTTATTACTTCTTCTCTTCTGACCCATTAGCGGGTAAGATTACTTACTCTTCTGATGCACATGTGCCAGCTAATCTACAGACGATTAGTGTCGCGCGCGCAAAAGAGATGATAGCGATGAATAAGCGTGGTGAGAAGCCCATTGCCTTTGAGGGTAATCGTGCTGTGAATCATAATGAGATAGGATTCAAAACAGTAGAGCATGATGATGTGACGCGTTTTGATAAGAAGAAACAACATCATAATCACGGTAATCACCACCGTGATAAGAAAGATAAACATCATCACTCAAATCGTGATAAGAAATGAAAAAGGGAATTATGATTTTAGGTTGTGTAATATGCTTACTATCTGCATGCACAACAGATATAATCTATAGTAATTTTCGTCCTATTGTATACGATGATAGTACTATCACGCACACGGGGCAATGGCATAAGGACTCAATAATATCTTTCGATTACCAAATAGCAGACACAAGTGCAGATTATTCGGTGCTTATCTATGTGCGTCATACAGAGCGCTACCCATACCAAAATATGTGGTTATTTGTTTCTAATGGAACTCATAGTGATACGATTGAGTTTTATCTTGCCGACGATAGAGGTCAATGGTTGGGAGATGATAAGAATGGTTTGATAGAGATGCCTATTCTCTTTGATGCTTATCATCATTATACGGATACGGGTTTATATCAATTGAGTATTCAGCATGGTATGCGTGATACACTTTTACGCGGCGTGATGGATGTTGGATTAGAGATAGCTGTTAGCGATAAGGAATAGAAATGGGAAAGAATAAGTTAAAGAAATTCATGGAGATGGAGACATTTGATAATGTTTTCCAATGTGGTGCGCGTGAGTTGTTACCTGAAACGCAGGTTTATCCGATGGCTGGTCATTGGCGTGAGCAGTATTTCCATAATGACAATCCAATTGTGTTGGAGTTGGGTTGTGGTAGGGGAGAATATACAGTAGGTCTTGCTCAGAAATACCCAGATAAGAATTTTATAGGTGTGGATATAAAAGGTGCCCGCATGTGGGCAGGAGCCAAGGAGGCAATTCAAAAAGGATTGAAGAATGTGGCATTTTTGAGAACGAACATAGAGATTATCAGTTCTTTCTTTTCTTCCGATGAAATCGACGAAATATGGATTACATTCTGTGATCCTCAGATGAAGAAAGCCACTAAGCGTCTTACTTCTACTTATTTCATGCAGCGCTACCAGCAGATAGTGAAGCCCAATGGTATTATTCACCTCAAGACGGATAGCCCGTTTCTATATACCTATACTACAGAGATGCTGCGGCTCAATCCTTATCCTATTCTTTATACAACGGATGACCTATATGCTAATATAGATAATGGTGAGTCGAACATGCATGTTTTGGATGCGTCAGCATTGCAAACGCACTATGAAAAGCAATGGTTGGATCGTGGATTAACAATTAAGTATATAAAATGGCAACTCACCCCATTGACTGAGTGGAGTGAGCCTACTATTGAGATAGAAAAGGATAGTTATCGATCTTATGGCCGCAATTATACGGTGAAGGCTGAGCTCTAATAGCTATTTGTACCCCGCGTAGCACTTATTGATAATAGATAATGTATTATTTATCAATTGATTATGGTGGCGTAGCATATTTATTTTGTGCTACGCCATCTATTTGTATATTGCCAGTATAAAAAAAATATAGTACCTTTGCAGCGTAATTCAAAACTTAAGGAACGATGGATTTAACATTACTTTTATGTCTCTTTTTTTTAATCTCATTTACAGTGTTTACTGTTGGCTTTCTCAAGTTGCAGGTTAATAATGCTAATCTTAAGCAGCAACTCTCTGATGCGCGTATACGCGAACTAATGTATAAAAAGGAATATGCAATGAGGCAATCTTATTTATTAGAGCAGGTTATAAAAAGTCCTGAACACTCTCAGGGAATAGACTATTTACTTCGAGCTAATGAGGCAAGAATAGCGTATTTGAAGAAACATTATGCTAATCTAACAGAAGTAGATATTCAAGTGCTCATACTGATTGGGATGGGATTAGAAACGCAAGATATACTATTGATATTAGATATGTCTAAGCGAACTTACTATAAACGCAGACAGATTATCTCGAAACGGATGAGTATATCTACAACTGAACTTGACGAAAAGGCCCAATTATTGTTTAATTCTAAATATTGATGTTTATGACTCCTTCACAGCAGCGTCGTAGAAAGCGCACGATTTTTCTTATTTCTTTTTTCATAGTATCGCTGATATATTTAGTAGTAGCATTTTCTCTATTATATAAACAAATGCATGTAGGTGTGGCGATAGTATTCGTACTTTTTCTAGCATATGCATTTGTCTTGGATAAAATGTCTAAGCGTCTTATAGATTATGAGCCAGACAAGATTAGTAATCAACCATTAGCAGATTATTTAGATTTAAGTAATTCGTTTGACTGGAAAAAATTATTGTTCTATACAATATGGATAAGCGCATTATTATTAGTAGTATATTTATTCTTTCCTAGTAGAGCTATAAGAAGTACAATCGTTGTGTTACCAATAGCTATACTTACATATGCTTTAGGTATATATTATAATTCACGAAATATATATCGCATTGAGATGGATGTGCTCTATATAAAAGAGTATTCGTTTTTTCGCTCTATAACAGAGATACGAATTCCAATCTCCGAAATAAAAAAGATATGTATTAAGGGAGCATATACTACTGCTGTTCAATACCCTATGTTAATACTAACAGTGGGGGAGGTAGAACGAGAACTGCGTTGTAGTTCGCATATAGAGGAAATAGCTCAGGAATTATATAGTAGAAGTATAGGAGCGGTAAAATAAGATAAGGGTCGCGTGCAGCGGCCCTTATCTATTTCAATCATATGTGCTTTACTTATTCAGCTGTTTCTGCAGCCACTTCTTCTGCGGGTTCGTTTTTCTCAAGATTTACCACTTCACCTCTAATCCGGTGAGAGTGTATGTGTGTCCATTGTGTAGGATATATATCTGCTGATTATGTAGCACCTTTTTGCTTTGCGGGTGGTTGCTTTGTGTATGTTCCACCCCTGTTGGTGTATTATCTTGGTTCGCATCGCTACCAATATACTCATCTGGTCCTTCGATGATGTATCTCTCTTCGTGGTTGGCGGGCATAGGAAGTGTGAAGATGGATCCATTCATAATGCGTCTGCGTTGTCCCGTAACTTTATCGAATAGATAGCATGTGCGTGTCCAGTTGGGTGAGAGATAGAAAGCGAGTTCAAAAGTGTCTGCTTTCTTATTTTTGGCCATTAGGAAGGCGAGTGGTATTTGGCTTATACCTTGTCGTACATCCACCATCATCGGTGTTTTTTCGGCAGCGGTGTACATGTTGACGGGTGTTTCTACCACTGAGGTGCTATTTCCTTCCACTCCAGAGGATATAAAGAGCATATCTTCTCCCTGCACATAGTAGTCATTAGCTTGGTTATCCACTACGAGTATGGTGCGTGCGTGGTTGCCTTTTGCGAAAGCATAGACTGTGAGCATTTCAGGTATTTCTTCTACTTCGTTCAGTGAAGGAGCTTGTTTAAGTGCATGCTTATTAGCATTCCTTTGCTCTTGAATAGTTTCGCTAAGAGGGTTGTACTGGTTATTAAGTGTGAGATGAGTTGTCTTGAGTGTGATAGTTAAACTATTAGTATTCTTTTTTGTAACTAATTTTACTGCACTCATCGGTGCCAAGAAGCGCTCTGATGAACTCATTGTGCTCGCATTAACGGCAGTCCATGTACTTCCGCTGAGGCGATAGAACTCGTGACTTAACACACTTTCATTATCGTGCAAGAAATCATGCATATTGATGAATGCCATAGTTGGGTTACCGAATATAAACGAGTTGCCTTCTATTGCATTTGTGAGTGTGATAGTCATATTTCCATTTTCGTCTGGTGTGAACGCCAATCGTTTGGCATTCGTTTTATCCACATTTACTTCTCTATTACTGGAAGAGAAGTATTTTGTATCAGGTTTTGGCAATCTAATGGTGAGTGTTTCGGATGGTTCTGCGTCTGCTTTTTCGTCTGCTTTTTCGTCTGGACCAAATCCTAATAATTGGAATCCTCCGCCTGGTGGTAGAAGATTTCCTAATCCATTGGATTGCTGGAACTCTGCGGAAGTGGACTCTTTGGCACTACCATCTTCGTACCATGTTTTGACTGTTTGGTTATAGAAAGCAGTCCAGAATGCGTAGGCTGCTATGTTATCGCGTGTTCCTCGGAAGGATGATACTTCAAATGGATTAGGTTCTGCGATAATAGAGCCGTTTGTGTATGTGCCAGTATGTGGTATGAACATATCTCCAGATACCATGTTTTGTAATGGTGCGGACATCATATACCATTCTCCTTGCTGTGGAAGTATCATATCCACAAAAGCAGCTTCATATTCTAAGAGGTGTTGGTTATTCATATGTGCTCCTTCTGCGAAATATATCTTATCACACTTGTGCTGGTCGTGATAATGGGTCATTGGGTAGTGATCATGTTCATCTACGGGCACGATATATGGATAGATAAGTGGGTTTTGTAGGTTAGGAATAATCACATCGGTTCCATCCATAGGTACGAATCCTTCCACTAATTCGGTGTTATAATCTATTTTATGGTCTCCATTTTCGTCTATCCATCCTTTCCAGTTCTCGTTCTTTCCCCATCCGTTCATAGAAGTGCCCGTAGGTGTCCAAACGAGAGTATTGGGTACCACTTCGATATTGAAGAATACAAATCCTATTCGACAAGCGTTTTCTGCGTTAGAGTTATTACCTGGGTAGTTGTGTTTATTTTCATCTTGGAACGCAACGCGCATAGTGTATGTTTCACCAGGTTCTAACTTATCAGGTGCGTCAGATGCGTCTATCGCTGTGCTTCGCTCAATATCGTAGAATTCAAAACCAGTAGGTAGCTCTTGGGTATTAATGGTAATAGTAGCGTCTTTTGTGTATGGAGTTTCATTTATTGTGACATTACCATCAGCGGTAATCTCCTTGATAGGTATGATAATTTTATTACTATTGGTTGCTACCACTTTAACGGTAGGTATTTGTGTGCGTTGGTGGAGCTTTTTTTCTTTTTTATCCAATGGTGTGATATTCAGGAAATAATCCGAGGATTGTGAACTGACGGTTACCCATCTTGGTTCGTTACAATCTTTGAGCACAATAGTATTTCCATCTTTTATTACTTTTGCTGTTTCTGCGATAGGGAAAGCCCAATAGCGTGCTGTGTCCTGCGATGCTAAATAGAAATAGGCTGTTGTATCGTACATATGCAGCAATTCATGGTCATGCAGATACTTAACAATGGTGTAGTTTTGCGGGGACAGGAAGGCATTGGGGTCTAATTCTTCGAATGTCTTGGCGTAGTAGTTGGGGTTCTTCTCTTGTATAGTCTTTCCGTCCTGTACTGGCAAGCGTCGCATATCGTACATGATAGCAGTAGTTACTTGTCCGTGCGTGTATCCTCCATGTTTAAGCTTAAAGATAGAATCGGCAGCGTATGCTTTTTTGAGGTATTTTCTTAATTCTTCTTCTTCATCTTCCGAAGGTCTAACTTGCCCGTATATATCATCAATAGAATCGCCTACTAACCAATCGGCATAGATAGGTGCTTCTAAGTTATCAATATTAGCTCCCGTAGAAACAGCGAGGTTATTAATGACTTTGATATCCAAGAAATAGAGGTCATTGGCGCAGTTTTGTATAGAATGTGTGAAGAATCGTGTTACCACTTGTTTTTGTCCGTTACTACCATCTATTTTCTGCAAATTACCATTTTCGTCGCGTTGTTTAACTATGTTATTTTCGGAATTGCGTAGTTCAAAGACAGTCTGCTGTGTAGCGTGTATAGGTGTCTGTAGGTTACACTCAGGTTTTTCTAATTCACTTGGTGTATAGGCCATACGCATGGAGTAGGAATGTTGGTTGTATAGTTTAAAACATGCAGAGTCTTGGTTTTGGGTATTAGGTATGATATGCGCCACATAGAGTAACCATTTTGTTACACCATTATTTTCCGTCTTGACATATGCTTTTCCATGTTCTTTTTTGTTCTCCACTAACTCATCTAAGAACTTAGAAACGGATTGGTATATTGCTACTTTTTGTAGCGTGTTCTTGTCGGCATTATAAACCTCAGGGTCAAAGTGTTGGTCTGGTATTGTGACCGAGCCGTATTCATTTTTTGTATTATTATGTTCGTGGTCATAGGTATTATCGTGGTAATATTCACTTTCTTCTGCTAATACAACAGGTGCTCCATCTGGTTTCCCCTCTCCATTCTTATAACTATTGTTGTATATTTGATAGTACATAAATCCATCTCCTCCGGGTTCTATCATACTATAGTCTATACGGAGAACGGCTGCCGCGCTCGTGTGGTTGGAGTCAATAGAGCGGCATGCCATCTTACCTTGGTAAGCAGCGATAGGTAGTTGTGATACATACAAAGTGATATCATCCACCATGAAGTCATTACCGAGGTTGGTAGTGGCGAAGTTATAGATGGCGACGCGTGTTTGATCGTAGTTGTGTGCAGATACGATAGGGAAATTGATTTGTTGCCATCCAGAGTTTTTAGGTAACTCTCCCACAAAGTATGCTTCCACATCGGTCCATGGTGTGAAAGTGGTGTCCGTACCTTGTATGTTTGTTATATTGCGTCCTTGCACATTGCATCGGAAAATAGGGTTTCCTTCGCTATTCCATGCTTGTGGTGTAGGGTTACAGAACCATGCTGAGCAGTATAGTGTTTGTCCCGAGCAAATGACTGTATTGGCTGAGATACTTGCCACGAGACCTGGTTCCATTGTACCATCTACATAGAGTGCATTGCCGGTCTTGGCACTCGCGCGCGCCCAATCTTTATTCACTTGAGGTGTGAGCATGTACTCTCCATAGAAAGGGAATACACCTTGACTGGCACCGCGGGCGTACTTAGTATTAGTCGCCAACTCTCCGGATGTATATACAAAGCCATAACTGGATTCATCCCATGGTAAATGGTTGGTATTGGCATTAAAGTCTATGGTTGCTAATCTTTTGAACTCGCTATTGATGCGCTGAGGTGTGATAAGCACTTCATTGGTTGGTCCACACTCTCTAATCGGAACAAATGTGACAGTGAATCGTGCTATGCGTATATCTGTGCTATTGTTAGTTCCTGCGGGTAAGACGAGAGTGTATATTTGTGTTTGTGGTGCAGTGGAGTTGATTACCAAATAATCCATTGTGGATGTATAAGTAGGAGTGTGTGCTGCAGGTGCGGAGTATGTGCCGTCTGCTTGGAGTGTGGATACAAACCATTTTGTGTCGCTTTCTATGCGGTGTAATTTCTCGTCGGAACCGCGATAGAAATAGCACATCTCGGATTTATGTGAGCGTACTTTGTCAAAGCGGAATTCGGTAGCAAGTAGTACTGTTTTTCCTACGGGCGCTTGGTAATGGTAGTTCTCTAAATATTGTCCATCTGATAGTTTGGTAAACTTATTGGCTATTTCTTCCGCGGGTTTGAGATGGAAGAGTTGGCGATAAGAGAGGGTAGGTTCAGTAATGCTTAGGATGCGTTTTTCTCCATTTGCGAATGTGGTATCTTTGATCACATAATCTCTATACGCACTCATGTCGCATGCAATGGTATGCGATGCGTGTTCTGCAGAAGTGTAGTCCCATCCTTTGATTTTTGGAGCAGGGTTCGCAGGGTTATCTTCGTTTAGTACGCCTCCTTCTTCTTTATTAATAGCATAGAGTCCATACGATCTGCCATCTGCCCCATAGGTGTTGTTATTCTGCGGTGTATTGATGGCAGAGAATGCGGCGCCACTTGCTGCGCGTGGAGAGAGTATCCATGAGGTGGAGTCTATAGGTTTTTCATTGTAGTAAGGGTCCATGCCCGTGGTATAGTCATACCAGCGCATATAGCCCGAGTAGCCCGATTCAGCGGGTCTAAGTTCAATTTCCTCATTAGGAAGATAGTATATGGTGCGTTCGGAAGTGTGTACTTGTTGCGGATCGGTACCATTTGGACTTTTGGTACGGAATTGAATACCTCCTTCTATAGAGCGTTGCGCAAGAGGAATTGTGAATGTGCCACTATGTGTGTCTGATCCATTTATTTTGGTAAAAGTACCAGTTAGTACTGACGAGCGCTTGGCTCCTGTTTCATTCAGAGCGGCAGTTACTTTGATTTTGTAGTCACCATTATCTTCCCATTCCAACCACTCATTTCCATTATTAGTAAAATCAAAATCAATGGATAATTGCCAGTTTTTATCTGTTAATGGTATAGGTGTGGGTCCTTCAGTTCGTACTATGCTTATTTCTTGATTATCAGAGTTATAGAGCACTCTACCATGCTGGTGAGTAGGAGTGATGTTTATATCAACGCTTTCGGCTTTTTGAGCGAATGTATAGGTAACAGGGTTGATTGAGAAGACCAGTGATGGTAATTCTTCCTCGTGGTAGGATTTTCGCACAACACGCATCGTCTCTTTGTATGTCTTTCCATTCACCACATATTCCGCTATCAAACGGTCCGCATAGTCCACCCATCGCTCTACTCCTTGTATAGTATCTCCCTCGGAATAGATATACTGCTTCAGTCCCATAGGACTTCCGCCTTGTGGGGTGATGGAAAATGAAGATGTTTGACCATTTGTCGTTGCATCGGAAATGAGCATCATTGCTCGGTCTTGGGTCTCCGTATGGGGTGCATTGTATTTTTCTAAAACCAAAGTAGAGGTTTCATTCTTTGAAGACTCCCAATAGAATGTGGGAGTTACTCCTGAGAGGTCTATTGTTTCTGTTTGTCTTCTGAGTAGTATTTCCTCTCGTGTGACACATTCATAATAACTCTCTATTTGTGAGCGGAGTGTGAATGATACTTGTGTTTTTTGTGCTTCAGTCGTTCCATCTTTAGCATATATGAACTCTGCTTTCTCTGGTGTGAAGAACCCAGTAGGTCCACCGCTACCGCCCTTCTTTTCCCATTTCTCTATATAGAGGGTCGTATTGGCATTCCATGGGTCGGAGGTAAAGGATTGTCCCCAATAACGAGCAATGTAAATAGCGTAAGTATTATTCCATGGTTGGTAGAAGAAACTATAACTGAAAGAGCCGCATAGGTATTTTCCGTCTTCTCCTCCATTTCCTGTAGGTATGAATGAGAAAGGAGTAGGGTTGGCAGCCATGACTAATCGTGCGGATTGTGGGTCGCCAGGAATATAAACGGAAAGGTATTGATTAGTGCTTAATGATTGGAAGGTGTATTGACCGTTCGTGATGCCTAACCGCCAAAGACAATTATCGTTAACATTATTCTGTGTTTGTGCGTAGTTATCCAAGTAGCGTCTTCCTTCTTCACTACCGCCATTCGTGATATTAGTACTTATACTAACAACATCCCCATCTTGCAAATAGTTATTTTGTGCTGTGAGTGCGCCTACACTCAATAAAGAAAATACAAAAAGCGAGAAGAACTTTTTCATAGCTCTACTATTTTTGATGATTGATATACATTTGAATAGTATCATGCAAGCAGCCATTACAAGTAATGGTAGTAGCATGTCGCCCATAGGTACCTCTTCGTCTTTACCTACGGCATTTCCGTTGTTTTCATTTCCTATAAAATCATCGCGATCTATTCGTCGTGGCCCGCTGGTGGTAGCAGGCGCACCAAATGGTACATACTCTTGCCCTGCCACTTCGGTATGAATGGCAGTGAAAGAGGTGGTTCCCGTAGTTGAGTACGAACTATGCCCCACAAGTGCATGAGTGTCCGTTCCCTCAAAAAAAGGAGTGGTGTTATTTATTGTTTTAAATGACATGTATAATTGTTTGTTTATTCGCTTACCATGATTTTAGTTATTCTTGTATTGCCGTCAGACAAAAGTATCTTAACTGTATATACACCTAATGTAAATGGCATGGTCACTATATTCTCTCCGGCGGAGAGTCTTCCTGATTGATACAACTGTCCAGTAACAGAATAAATCCACATTTCTGCAGCAAGTGGTAGCTTAATAGGTACTTGTTGGCCTGGTTGTAATAGAGTAGGGAAGTCAGTTATGTCTGTATGGTGTATTGGTTGTATAGGGCATGTAGGCATTATTAGTCCGTCAGCGCGGGTTAGTAGGACATGATAGAGGGCATTCATGTCAAGTGGTTGGTATAAATATGAGTGTGTTTCGCCTTGTATAGGAGCTCCGTCTTTATACCATTGGAATGCTGTGAAAGTATATCCGCCATTATAACGGTCGTTCTTTACGGCGAGCACATCATTCCACCGTTGTCCCACCACTTCGCGTGCATAGTGCACATCGAAAGTGAGTGGTATGGTGTAATCAGCACATCCATGATTATCAAATACTATTTGTGCGGAATATGTATCAACGCGCACTTGTGCAGGCAGACTAATAGTAAGTGTTTTGGTGTTATCAATTACTCCGTTAGAATCGGTAAATCCAGCCTTTTTTGCTTCGTTTGAGAATTGTATTTTATATGCGGATGGAGTACCTGACTGCTCGGTGTATGTAATATCAAAGGATGGGTCTCCTGCGCATATCTCCGGAAGGGTATTGAGTGTTAGTTTCAATTCTTCATACACGAATAGATGCATTCTATAGGTAATAGAATCGCATCCACCTTGCGCTATAATTGCATGGTCGTAAGTGCCAGCTTGCGTGCATGATTGTCCGTGGAAATTATATGGCAATTCTGTATAACAGATGGTATCATATTGATCTACTATTTCACTTTGTAGGTAGTCAATGATGATATACGAAGTGGAGTCACATCCGTATTGGTTGGTTACTACATCCAGGATATATTGTCCTGGCGTATTATATTTCTTTCCTTCAAAATCAAAGTCCTCTCCTTCGCATATATACACATATTGATAACCATCTTGCTCTATAATGGCAGGTATCTCGAGTGTGTATTGCTCGGTATGTGAGTATGTGCCATATGTGGTAGTTAGTGCAACGGTGAATGTATCACCTTGCGCTGCAACAATCAGTTCTGGTTCTGCTAATGCAGAGGTACCATATTTGCCTAAATCCCACGAATATGAGTCAATGGTTTGTGTAGGATCAATAGTCTTGATAGAATCGTTATAGTGCTTATAAACGGCACTTTGATTAGTGATGCGCACTTGATTGATACAATCGTGTGGTGCGTGTGTGAATGTTGCTTTGGAATCGGGTTTGCTGAATAGCGTGATGGTGAATTGAATAGGAATCTCCACCGCCGCACATTGATTATTATGGAATCGGATGATGGCTTGGTACTGCTGTGCGGTGCAAGTAGGAGGTACTACTATTCGTACATTCTGATGGATAGTATCGTTGATGATGTCGATAAATCCATTGCTATTGGCCTCATCAGAGAAGTCAATACTATAACCAGACACAACACCTTTCTGCACGGTATGAGGTACGATGAATTCGCCAATTTCTCTACTATACTCATCAATATTTCCAATCGTTACTTGGAGTGCAGTTAGTACAGATAAGTGTAATTGGTGTATGATGGTGTCGCAGCCTAATGAACTTGGTATATGCTCTTCGTAGATGCCTGTTTGTGAATATGGTTTGCCAAAGAATATATATGGTGTTTCTTCTTCACAAATGGTGTCGTAGTAGTGCTTGTATTCAGGTCGGAGATATTCCACGGTGAGGATGTGGATTGAATCACATCCATATGTGCGCTTGAGTGTGTCTGTATAGACTCCCTCTGCATAATACTGCTTGGATGAATAATGTAGTGTATCTCCCTCACATAGGTATCGATGTGCGAGGGTGGTTGTGTCGCGGATAGCAGGTATGCTTAGGGTGTATTGTTGTATTTCTGAGCATGCGTTAGCCACCACGCGTAGACTCACATTGAATGTATCTCCTTGATTAGGAACGATTAGTGTAGGGTTCCATTCGGTGGAAGTGCCGTATTCCCCAAAGTCCCATTGGATGGAGTCGATATGTATTCGTCCATCAAGTTGCTCCGTTTTATCAAGCATCTTTTTATACACATAACTGGTATTGTCAATTACAACCTCGTTGATACAATCATGTGGTGTGTGCTTGAATGTAGCTTGTGCTCTTGGTAGACGAGGTAGTGTATAGGCATTTAAGGTGAAATAGCAGTCACTATTCTCTAACGAGATTAGGTCCACATGGTAGGAGTTGGTGTCTGTAGGTTGGACGATAAATACATTGGAGTCACATACGGTTGCTTTGGTTTGGTCGTCCATTAAGTACCAATTATATTTAAATCCTTCTGCTACTTCAAATTCCTGTGGTCGTACACCGCATGACATACCCCTCATATCTGCAGTGGTGCATGAGAGAGTGAAGTATGCATAGCCATAGTGTTGCCCTTTTGTACAGTCTTTGGTGGTGAGTCGTATCTTGATAGTACGGTCGCCATATTGCGACAAGTCAGATAGATTGACGCCGATGGTAGTCCAATCTTTCCAAACAACATTACGATATTCCTCGCTGGTTGGTTCGTGGGCATTCACTGCGTTTTTCCATCCAGTTGCGTTCTTATCTGCTGCGAAATCGGCATACCAGCAAACAGGGTCTAATAATTTGTCATTTTCGTCTAATATCTCCAATGTAAAGTGTGGATTCTCGGCAGAGGTATGGCTTGGGTCTTGCAAAACAACTGCGTACTTGAGTAGCAGAATGAGTGGGTAACCCGAGTCAATGGTGTGGGTGAAGGTAACACTCTCGCCCTCGCCGTTATACCAGTTGCCTAATCGCATAGAGTATTTCTCGCCTTCTGGTACGGTAGATAATTGGTTGTCACATCTTGGATCGGTCTCTCCCTCAAAGCAGATAGTATGGCGTGAGCGGTAACAATCATTTGTAATAATTGAAGAAAGTTTACCATACACCCCATATCGTTCTCCTTTTTCATAGTTGTATTGCCCCTTATAGTAACTTTCTCTCCAATCTTTTTGTCTGAAATCGAATGTCTTTTTTGTGCTATGTGGATTACTATAACTACCATATGTACACAGCGTATTAGGACCACACAAATCATAGAATGGAATGCAATATTCGCCAAAATTTATATTGTAGGCAGATATGTAATCCGTCCAGAAACTGGTGTCTTGTCCGCAAATCGCGCGTACTCGGAAATGGTATAATGTGTCCGATAGGGTATTATATGGAATGGTATAAATTGAATCATTTGCTATAAACCGCACATAATTGCTATCATTATACTCATATATATTGCCTCGCTTATAATACTCATCTTCCGAGCGGCATTCAATCTCATACTTATTTGCATTTCCTCGCCATGTGAGTGTTATTCCTTCTGCCGTATTTTGCGCGAATAGATTACATGGTTTGGCGAGGCAATCATCAGAAGTGCAGCCATCGGGTGCTTTCACATTCAAATACACACTTCTCCAAATACTGGTATCATTAGAACATAATGCTCTTACGAAGAAATAATGCCCACCATCCTTTAAACCACTTGTGGTGGTGTAGGGGATGGTGTATGTAGTGCCGCTTACATTGTATATTGTATCTATGCACTCACAACCACTAGAACTTGTTCCATAGCGTATATCATATGTATTGGAATTACCTGTCCAACTTAATTTTATGCCATTTGCTGTGTTTTCCGCTTTTAAATCAGTAGGCACGGCAATACAAGTATCAGCAGGAAATGGCTCTGTTTTAACACTAAACAATACACTTATATCATTTGAGGTCTTTCCTCCTTCGCATACAGGTGTTACATAGAAAAAATATGACGAGCTATAATTATATACAGCGTCGCGCAGTTGTGTATAAGGAATAAAATAGGAATTCGTTTGTATGGTGTCATAACGATATTTATAATCACACCAATTATACCATCGTATTCTATATGCTGGATATCCCCCTTCCCAATTAAACTGCACACCATCTAAAGTCTCTTTATAATTTAAACTACCTTTTCTTTTTATACTTATGTTGTCGAAGGCAATATGCTGATTTTTTCCCTCGTATTCATTGGCAGCTAAAGCAAGTACTAAATAGTACATTCCTGTATTTGTAATAGTGGCGTTTGTTGATATGTTTGAACCCCAACTAGATGATTCGTAACATTGTCCTTTCCATCCATAATTATTCAAAAAAGGTATATTGTTCTCATAATAATTTAATGGCTCTATCGTATTTGTGGTTGGGACAAGAGCGATATGGATTTGGTCCACATCAACATCTAAGTATTTGAGTTGCATGTGGAAATTATAATCAACCACATAATTCCCCGCTTCGAGATATACTTTTCTGTACGCCACACTCACATATCCCTTATCATTATCTTGTGTATAGCCAGCTGTCGCACCGCCATCGGGAGAGATATACAATGACTTTTCGCCCTTGTACTTCATCGCAGAACCCACTGCAAAGCCGCTTTTGATACCTGGTGCTTTAGCAAAAGTCCATCCCATCAAATCACCTTCAAAGTCGCACTCATATACTATATTGCCGGCGCAAGGATCTGTGTTTATTCTAAATTGCACCATATTGCGGTAAGTGCCATTACCGATAGACTCCCATTCTCCAGTTGCAGTCTTTGAATAGATTGCTGCGTAATATAAACCAGCTACAAGTTCAGACCAACCTTCTGTGCCAAAGGTACAAGCTACAGTGCCACCTGTTGCAATAGGAGTATTCTTTGCATCCATCACAGTCAATAACTCCAATCCACTATCGTATAACGCCAAACCCAAGTCATCATTAAAGTTAGCAGAACCCGTATTCTTGACAGATGCGGAAATAGAGAAACCTTCCTTATAAGCTATCTCGCTGCTAGAAATGGAAATCGTTGAAGCCAATTGCAATTCTTTGGTGCTTGTATCGTCATCAATACTCTTCATCGGTTCCAATCCAAAAATGGCTTGTTGGTCATTATTGTATGTTCCTCCACCACTACCTGTTCCACCAGTGCCGGGCTCAAGTGCGTTCAGTAAGAAATAACCATCATATAATCCTCCCCAACCCCAGTTGAAGTGGAAATAATCGTCAGAATTGTAACCATCACACACGAAGCAGTGGCCACCATCGCCATAACCAGAATAGATGATTGGACGACCTGCATTCAAGTCATCCTTGAGCATTTTCTTCCATTCATCGTCCTTGAACTTGGCTTTTTGCAGACCTTGCAAAGTAGGTTTATATCCCCAATATTCACGGAGTGCGTACTCGGCACAGTGGGTGGTATTACTTTTGCTGGAGATGGTGAATGCTCCACTACCTCCTCTGGAAGATACATCATAATCCATTTCCACACTCACACCGCAATGGTACATCAGTTGTGCTACTTCTGCTTTCTGCGCATCCGTGGAGGCGGCAGTTACTTCTAATGGCATATTAGCCCATTTATAAGTGGTGGCTGCGAAATTGGCTGATTGCACTCCGTGTTCGTGCGTATAGGTGTATGAACCATTTCCGTTGATGGGGTGTTCCCAATATTTCAATACTTGCGCCATCGCTGTAGCTACGCAACCTACTACTGTGCGTTCATTGCGTGCCACATCCATTGGACATAAGTCATTGTAATAGGGTGACTGATTCCAGCGGGTTAAAATGAGTGGTGATACTACTACAGAAGCATTGGCGTAGGCTGCTATGTTGTCCCATGCTTGGCGTACTGCTGGTGATTGGGTAATACCACTATCTACGGCATTTTGTATTTCTGCAGCATATAACGCCAACCATGCTTTGGTATTGTCTGGCATTTCGTTTGCAGCAAGTGTAGCATGCGTGGAATATCCCAATATTGGATAAGCTACATCATCTCCTGCTACAATGATGAAACCACCATTTTCGTTTTCAAATATATAGTAAGCCGCTTGTGGTGTGGCTGTATGCATCAGTCGTGGGCGCACTGGAGCACGATTAGGCGCTGTGGGTGCGATAGAAGGAGAAAGAAATACATTCGCAATTTCTGTTGCGCGTTGTATGCTGATAGGTGCAGCATTCATTGTGCACGCAAATACAATAGCCATCAGGGCTAAGAGAGAAATTCGTGATTTCATATCGTAGTTTGTTTGTTATTTTCTTTTTTTCTTTATTCTAACATCTAACAGCGTAGCGGTCTAAAATCGTACATCGTAAATGGTAAATCGTACATCGCCTAATAGCTTTAGCGGTTAGTACAATGCTCCGATGGCGCGGACGCGGTCCTCAAAAGTATCGCGGTCGCCTAATGCACCATTCTTGACTCGAACACGGTAGTTACTGATTGTATTTGGACTATAGCAAAGCAGTTCTCCTATCTTGGCACTATTATCAATGCCCAATAGGATGAGTGCGAAAATACGCATTTCCACTGTCATGCGTTCTCCTTTCTTCGGCATCAACTGCGCTTCGGGTTTGAGTAGCGCATTGAAGTCCTGTACGAAAGTGACATAGATGGAGAGGAAAGTGTCGTCAAAAGAGCGGTAGAAATGAGCCATTTCTTTGCTCTTTATTCCATCTGGGTCTTTTTCTCCCGCTTTGCGTGCCATGGCTACCAATCGGCGGATATAATCGCTGTACACTTCCAAATAGCGGCAAATATACTGCTCCTTAACCATATTGGCTTCTTTGAGTTGGCGGTTAGTGATCTCAAACTCCTCATTGATAGCAGTAATCTCTTTATTCAGTATATGGAGGCGTTTGTTATTGCGCAGTGTATAGATAGTAATCAGCACAACGGCTACCAGCAGCAGCACTAAGCATATGATTGCAAATCCTAATCGTATAGACGAGTCATTAAGTCGTTGCTCGTAGTCTGTGGCGATAGTATGACCTAAGGTGAATGTCTGGTTGAAGCGGGTGGGGGCGTTGAAGAAGGAAGCATTGGTGAGCGAGTAGTTGCTGAAAAGGTATGCTCTGCTCAGGTCGCCTTCTTCATAGCAATCTTTTGCTACTAACCATGACGAACCATTATCAGTCACAGCGCAGCGTACATCTTGTATAGCTGAGCGTACAAGCCATTCGCGGCGTTTGATTTCGTCTCCGGCTTGCTCGTAAAGGATTGCGCGCTCATATGCTTTGATAGCATATTCGTGTGCGTTGGGGTCAATCTTGGCTAATAGCGAATCATTGTATTCTAAAGCCACGGTCAGTTCTCCATTCTCCATGGCGGTGTATTGTGCCAAGAGTAGATCCATCTCTTGCTCGTTGTCTGCTTGTACCCGCCAAGCATTCATGAGCATAGATTGGTATTTCTCTGCTTCTTGTTGCCATTCCTTTTGTAGATTGGGCACGGTGGACCAGAGTGCGCCATCCGAGTATAGGCGGCGTACTGCTTCATACCAACGCAGGCGGAAAGAAGGTAATATACTATCCATCAACTGCATTGTGGCAATACCATCTTCGTAACGACCAGTGGCTGCATGCAGTTCCACCAACCCTACGATTGCGTGTGTGCGATAAGGTTCTGCTTCCTCCAGTAAATGCCCATAGTATATACGCGCCGAGTCGCTCTGGTATGATTGGTATTCGCGTGCGATGGCGAGGGTTAGGTCTGGTGTGTGCGGAGTGATGTTACACAGTGAGTCAATTCGCGCTTGGCGTATAGTGAGGTAGTCGTTCGTTTTTGCCACTTCGGATTCGTAGACAGCCAAAAGCGAGTCCAGGGTGGAACGCTCTGCGTATGCCGAGGTAAACATAAAGCTCAAGCCAATAAGGCAAACTACTATTTTATATTTTGCATTCATTGTTTGAAAGTGTCTCGTTGCTTGTTTGTTATATGCATTGCCACCACTACTATCCACTAAAACTTGTCCATATGCTTTGCTATAATTTCGTTGTGCAGCCATGTGCGCGCTGAGGCGTACGCACAAAAGTTCGCACAAAAGTACTATAAATTTTGCATTTATGCAAATATTTACACTTTTTTTCTTATTTTTTCTACATTTCGCAAACCGTATATAGCAAGTATCAAGAACTTTTTTAGGGGTTTAGGCCCTTCGATGATTGTATAGATTGCAAGTGTAATGGTAAGGGGAAGAACCAAATAAGAACCAAATAAGAACTAAATAAGAACTAAAGATTCTATCGGTACGCCATGTAAGATGTTGGGTTTAAGAATTCTGCTAATTGTAGTTGGCAAAAAGGGTGTTTTTGATGATTTTGGGCTATTTTTAGTTGTTTGTCTACTTGTGTACACATACTATTTGCGTACTTTTTTGCATATTTCAAATATATTTATAATGCTGAATATCAGTATTTTGGTTGTTTGGTGTTCGTACTTTTTTTTGTTATTGCGCTCGCGTGTGTATTCATATATAAAAAAAAAGTTGTATCTTTGCAACGAAAATGACACGCGTAAGCGCATGATTAAGCGCAAGAATTACTACCTGAAATATCAAATATTGAAAATACACTTACCAAAAATCTATTTTATATGAAACACAGATTTACATTACTTCTCGCACTTCTATGTGCAAGCATGATGGGCTGGGCAGCGGAGTGGACTGGACAAGTCACAGGAACTGCCACCAAAGTGTGGTTAGACGGAATTGGTTCTAACGAGAATAGAACTGAAGTCAACTATACGGTTAATTATTTAGTAGAGTACAATTCGGGAACTTTGACAATAACCCTTGGGTATACTGAGGATAATTTTAACAAGACCGTCGGATTAGTACCGCAGGTTTTTGTTAATGGTGCGTATAAAGGAAATTTCGGTGGTGTTACATGGAGTTCCACTGAGTTTGCACCGGGTGCAGAATTAAACATATACTTTTATTTTGCGTATGATGGACAAGCAAGCTCTTCCTCTTCATTTACATATACCATACCAGTTGGTGATGGCGGTGATGAAGGTACAGAACAAGGTGAGATTAATTGGAATGCTATTAAATGGCTGGGGAATGGTACTGGTCTTGCAGAATATACTGATAAGTACAAAGCTGTAGTGACTCCCGATTTAGCAGGTACAGGCATAAACAACCTACAGCCCAATGGAGGACATAACTGTATTCATATTGCGTTCCCTTCAGCAGCGTTTGGTACGATTTCATTAAGCAATAGTCAGTATCATACAGAAGGTGCCGGTATGTTCGTTCATTTGGACGCATTTACACAACAATACACAGAGTTTACTGTTGTTTGCGAAGGTACAACTTATACATTTACTATTTATTATGCAGATGGACAAGAAGGTAGTGTAGTTATTGTACCAGAGATTTATGATGTTAACTTTGCGCTAACTTCTAATGGCGCAACTGCTACTGCTTCCAGCGGTAATGCTAATCTTGCTATTGACGGCAACAATGGTACTCGTTGGGAGTCTGCTGCAACAGACGATGAGACTTTCACCCTTAACATGGGTAAGGCTCGCACCTTCAACTATGTTCGTATCAACTGGGAAGGTGCATACTGCACACAATTTGAATTAACCTATTCTACTGATGGCGTTGCTTATCAGCCATTATACACCGAGACAG
>CALATT010000057.1 GCA_937891905.1 uncultured Bacteroidales bacterium
ATCTGGTTGAATACTCCTACTCGTCCATTAGAGGCATCTGGTACATCTGGCGAGAAAGCACAGATGAACGGTGTGATCAACTTCTCTGTGAAGGACGGTTGGTGGTACGAAGGTTATGTAGAGGGCGCAGGTTGGGCTTTGACCGAGCACCGCACCTACGAGAACCAAGCACACCAAGACCAATTGGATGCAGCTACTATCTATCAGATGTTAGAGAACGAGATCATCCCATTGTACTATGCTAAGAATAGCAAGGGTTATAGCCCAGAGTGGATTCAATATATCAAGAATTCTGTAACCAAGATCACTCCACGCTTCACCATGAAGCGCATGATGGATGACTACTTTGATAAGTTCTATAATAAGCTCGCTAAGCGTCATACTCTCTTGAGCAAAGACGACTACAAAGTAGCTAAAGAGATTGCTTCTTGGAAGGAGAATATGGTTAACCATTGGGATGGTATTGAGGTTATCAAGATTGAAGAACCAGATACCAGCAACCTCAATGTAGGTGATAAGTTCCGCGTAGCTGTTGAATTGGATACCAAGGGCTTGAACGATAAGGGTCTTGGCGTTGAGTTGGTAGCTATCCGCACTTCTACTCACAATAACGATAAGTTGTATGAAGTAGAACCATTGCAATTAGTGAAGGCTGAGGGCAGTCATCTCTTCTATGAGATCACCTATCAGTTGGATTACGCTGGCGGCATGAAGTTCGGATTGCGTATGTATCCACAGAACGAACTCCTCCCACACCGCATGGACTTCTGCTATGTCCGCTGGCTGTAATTAGTAGTGAGTACAGAGTAGTGAGTATCTAGTATAGAGTAGTGAGTACAGAGTATCTAGTACAGAGTATCTAGTACCCTAGCCCACTAGTTAGCTAGCCCACTAGTCCCCAAAAAAAGAACAGAGCGCGAATGCTCTGTTCTTTTTTCTTTGCTTTATCTTATAGTCATCTTAGGACATGGTCCCGTGATGCTACCGTGATTGGACTGAAAATCCAACACAACGAATTAATGAGTTAATCAGATCGCATTGCTGTTTTTGATTAATTCAAAAAAAAATGTTTTCTCTATTTTCATTTTGTTTTTATTATTTTTGTTTAAATAAAAAAATCTCACTACTCAATACTCACTACTCAATACTATTTCCACCATTTTTTCACTCCAAAAACACCAAAAATGCTATTTTTCGACAAAAAATGAAAATTTTTACACTTTTTATGGCTAACTATTTGTGTATATGAAACAAAAGCAGTACCTTTGCGCTCGTATTGACTTTAAATTGAACATGAAACACACATTTATATCATTTTTATTGATAGCGTGCGTGTGCACCTATGCTGCGCCCGCGTTTAACGAGGAGGCCAACCAAGTCACCTTCCAGCAAAGTAACCAGTCTAATTTCTCTGGTTCTTCGTATTCATCTACCGTTTATCAGCCATTTAGCAATACCACACCCGCTGAGTATTCAGCGAGTGGGATGAATAGTACAGATGGCTATAATCCGACTTATGTACATGGTCCTCGAAAAGGTAAGATTGATGGTCCAGATACAAGGCCCGATGAGAATGACTACCCTGTGGGCGAACCATGGGTGATGCTTGTGTTTGCTGCCCTCGCAGCAGGCTTTATTGCGCACAAGCGCAAGAAAGAGCCTACCCCAGCCCTCCCTAAAGGGAAGGAGTGATAGGCGCCAATCCGAGCTCACAAAAAATAACATGCTTAGCATGTAAATGTCGCCCCGCGACAAAAAATGATCTTTGACATAGTGGAATTACTAAAAAGCTGGAAAAATATACTTTTTCTGGCATTATATTTGCATATTTCAAAATAAAATTGTACCTTTGCAGCGAAAAGGTTTACATACTACTAAATTTTGATATTATGTTCGGCGTTAAATCATCAAATCAGCCCATCAGTGGGCAATTTGCAGAGGAGTTCTGTAAGCATCTTATAGAGATGAAGGAGCAGGTTGATCAACATGCGACAGAAATGTCGCACAATATTATTTGTGATTAGTGGAGCGACCTAATTTATATCTCACATTAGAGCAAGATGCTTCTATTCTTGTAGATTTTTATTCAGGAGTGGATGAAATGGATGATTTTATCCACACTCGTTTATCTGCTTTTTTGCGTACATATCATAATAGTCGTTTTTATGTATTACGCAACGCAGAAAGTATCATTGTTGCAATGTTTGTAACTAGTGAGGGACGATTGTTTTTAGACGAGGATTGTAGAAATGACTTACAACTGAAGTTTCCTGACATTGAGAAATGGCCTGAATATAA
Source organism: uncultured Bacteroidales bacterium (assembly GCA_937891905.1). GTDB lineage: Bacteria > Bacteroidota > Bacteroidia > Bacteroidales > Paludibacteraceae > Colicola. The sequence continues at coordinate 2,299 of CALATT010000057.1, forward strand.
GGACTACTGGGAAACGGGTGCTTTCCCTAGCATTGAGATAGACTATTTAGCAGTAAGGAAAGAGTACAGAAAGCAGCATATTGGAACAGACATTATTTCTATTATTAAATCATTGAAGGATAAGACATATTCTTATCATCATCCATTATTTATATCTGTAAATGCTTATTGTACAAAAGATTATTCTGCAGTTGGGTTTTACCAGAAATGCTATTTTTGGTCAGCAGAGTTCTTAAACCCAAATACAGAAACTATTAGAATGTATCGAAGATTAAGTTAGTCTATATATATATTTTTTATACTATAAACGGTAATTCCACTAATTGACGGAGTTGCCGTTTTTCGTTTGTAATTACCAGAACGGCATTTATCCCGAAGACACCCTGAAGAAACTCCGACGAGGGCACATGGTCATTGGCTTGACCTCTGCTCACAATAAAACAAGAAAACTAACCATCGAATAAAATAAAAAATCATGAATACAAAATCAAATTTACTTAAATCTATTTTTATTTCCCTCATCCTTCTAATGGGAGTTAATAATGCGTGGGCGGATTTCCAAAAAGGTTCATTTTTATATTTGGACATATCCTCTGTCACAGGTTGGACAAATGATGGAGCTCAAATCGTTGCCATATTCTATTATTCAGACAACACAAGTTGGTGTTACGAGACCGGTTCGGCATATACGCCTAAAGATAATCTCAGTAATAGTACTTCTACTACTAAACTTGATGATAGTAACATGTACCGAGTAAAAGTTCCTAATGCCAATGTAAAAGCAATGTATTTTATTCGCAAAAATGGAAATACAGTTTGGGACTATTCTGCTAAAATGACTGAGTCAAGCGGTAAAAATTGTGTAAAATTAAGTGACTGGGATAACTCAAGTTCCTGGACTACATATACTCCAAATCTTTATGTAGTAGGAAACAACTGGGGAGGACTACCAGATTGGAGTACTACTGATAGCAAAGGAAAAATGACTCGCGACGGCAATAAATATACTATAACTCTAAATACCGATGCCAACGCACACGAGTTTAAAATTACCTACTATGACACATGGGATAATTCTATTGGTCACAGTAATAATGTTTCATGTGTTAATGGTACAGTTACAAATAATAATGGAAATATTAAATTCGACCCATATATAGCAGGAGATGTAACTATTACATATGATGTTTCAACAGGTAAGACTGTTATTACTTGTCCTGCGCCAACAATTACTTTTAACAAAGAAGGTGGTACAGGAGGAACATCCAGTCAACTAGTTCCTTATGGAACTACAACCTCTGCGATTACTGTACCTACGAAAACGGGACATATATTTGGAGGTTATTATACTGGAGACAATGGCACAGGAACACAAATCATTGGCGCTGACGGAAAGTGGATTAAAAATAAAACAAACTTCACAAATCCCAATAATCAATGGATTGTAACATCAAACAAAACCCTCTACGCCAAGTGGACTCAAATCACCGTTAGTGCAACTATCACACCAACAGATGGAACTACTGGTACCAATAACCTTACCTTCTCTATAACTAGTAATGTACCAACGAATAGTGAGTATTATGTAGGTGTGTATAATTTCGGAGAGAATGATTATGCCAGTGGATATATAAACGGAGATAAAAAATTTACTTCTAATCCGACATCATACACCGCCACTTACAATCAAAATACCGCAGGCACTTATTACACTCGTGCCTTTGTTATGAAGGATTCCAAAATTCTTGCTAAATCCGAAAAAATAGCTTTCACTGTTAATGCTGGTAGTAGCGCTTCTACTGTTTCTGAGTGGAAGATGTATAATGGAGACACCGAATTGGGTACATTTACAAATGAAGGAAACGATACATATACACTCACTATCACTATTCCTGAAGGAGGATACAATCTAACGAATTACAGAAACAATTTAGGTAATATTGGCACACCTGGGGCGAGTTCATTACTAAACAACGAGCAACAACTGACTATTAACAGCGGTCGTCTTCCATGGCAAGATGGCGCTGGTACATTTACTATTACGATTCGCAAAGATGGCGAGACATGGAAGATATCTGCAATTAAACAAAGCACAAATAAAAACATCTACCTTGTAGGACAGTTTAACGATTGGACGGACAACGACAACAACTACAAATTCGAAGAAACAGAACCTGGAATCTACACCCTAACCAAACATTTTGACAAACGCGAGAGATATAACGCCACAAATGCCAGTCAAGCAGAATGGGAGTTCAAATTACTCGTTGACGGCACTAAATACACAGTTGAGGGTAATGGCGCCGCAAAAGTATTGCAATACACACGCCAAAATACAACAAAGGTACTAAGCGATAGTTATGCATATAATTCTGACCCTTACTATAACCTCTTGTTACAAGCAGATCAAACAGGAAATTATGTATTCACATACAATGCAAACACAAAAGAACTAACTGTCACTCACCCTGAGTACTCACCTGCCGCATCATACATCGTAGGTGATTTCTCTGATGAACAACCAGGCACAGATGCTACGCCAAAGGACGGAGGAGCAGGAAAAGACTGGACTGAGATGTATGGAGAAGATATCACCAGTTCCACAGAAGTATGCTTTCCTCCGGGAGAGAGTTGGAACTTCAAAATTAAGATTAACGGTATATGGTACGGAGCAGAGAACTTAGTTATCTCCGAATCGGGAACATACATCTTATCTAACGAATATGCAGATGCAGGGCAACGCAACTGTGCTATTCAAACCAGCGTTAGCGGTTGTTACAATTTTAGTTATGTTGACAATGGTAATGGAACCATCACACTAACTGTAGGATATCCAGAAGTGGAGACTACTCCTATTTACCTCAAACCTAATAGCAATTGGAAAGCAGATAACGCACGCTTTGCAGCATATTTATTCGGTAATGGAGAAACATGGGTTGATATGAAAGAAGTTGGTTGTTCTGGTATCTACACTTGTGACATTCCTGCAGGCTATCCTAACATTATCTTCTGCCGTATGAATCCTAATATTCAAGAAAATAGATGGAATAAAGATAGTGATGGCGATTACAAGCCTGTATGGAATCAAACAAATGACTTAACCATACCAACTAATGGAGATAATCAGTATACCGTACAAAGTGGTACATGGGATAAAGGAGGAGGTACTTGGGGGACATATTCTCCTAATATAGAAATTAGTCTCAAACATGGAGATAATGGAACAATTAAACTTTCTCCATCCTCTCCAGTAACAATTAATACTGAGGTAACTGTAACTATGGCACCCAATGAGGGTTACACCTTCAAATCAGGTACCATCGAGATTGGTAATCAAGAGCAACAAATTTCTACCACAACAAGCACCCACACCATCTGTGGTCCAACAAACATTACCGCCCAATGGACGGCAAATACATACTTCGTCACACTTGATCAACAATATGGCGAGGGAGGTACGACCTCTGTAACAGCCACCTATGGTGCCGCTATGCCTACAGCAACAATGCCAAGACGCACAGGTTATATCTTTGGAGGTTACTACACAGAACAAAACGGACTTGGTACTCAATATTATAACGCCGATGGTACAAGTACAAAGAATTGGGACAAGACAGAGCGTACTACCCTTCATGCCAAGTGGGCACCAATTACATACTATGTGCAGTTTGATGCTAATGGTGGTGAAGGTTCAATGGAAAAACAAGAATTCACTTATAATGTTCCTCAAAACCTTACCACTAACGCATTTACCAAAACAGGATATAATTTCCGTCAATGGAACACCAAAGCAGATGGCTCAGGCACACCATATGCAGACAAAAATAGTGTAAACAACCTTACCACTACCAATGGTGAAAAAATCACCCTCTATGCGCAATGGGAGGCTATTAGGTATAATATTACTTACACTTCCCCAACTAATGGTACCTATTGCTTAAAAGTAGGTGAGGGAGAGGACTGGCACGGAAATACTACTGCTATATACGAACAACAGATTACTCTTAAAGTGCAATCAGAGGCTATAGGTTATCATTTCGTAGGATGGACTGTAACTAAAAATAGTGGCGGAACTATCACCGTTACAGACGACAAGTTCACCATGCCAGCAGAGGCTGTAATAGTCGCCGCTACTTTTGAACCCAATATCTACTCCATCACCTACAAAGACCAAGGTGATAAAGAGTTCTCTGGTACACATGAGGCTGGTTACCCAACACAGCACACTTATGCCACCGACACACAGCTCAAGGGTGCAGGCAAGATGGGCTATACTTTCTCAGGTTGGTTCACTAATAAAGAGTGCACCGAAGGTCCTATTACCACACTCGGCGCGACAGCATACACCGCTGATATCACCCTCTACGCTAAGTGGGAGATTCGTAACTTGTACATCCATGCAGACTTTGTAAATTGGGAAGGCATACAAGTAGAACCTGAATTCAAGAATAATAGTGTTGTATATACTTATACTGGGACATTGGAGAAAAAAGAATCAAGCTGGAACGACTTACACAAAATGTGGGATGGTGGTCACCATTTTCACTACTTGTATTCATTAGAAGGCATTGAAAAGCCTGAGACTCAAAAGATAGCATATAACTACAAAAATGTTGATGCTGATAATATATCTTACACACAAGACTTAATAGATGCCGTCCACCTAACAGACGACACCAACCCAACCATTCAATTCGGTTTAACAAAGAAAAGTAAAGTAACCATCACACTCACCCTAAGAAGTGATATAGAGACCGATGATAAAGCAACACAGCCAGATGTAGCCATTGTGGCTATTCCTTATAATACTATTACGCTTGACCAGACAGGCGCGCGCACACAAGGAACTGTCACTTCTGTAGAGGTTCCAAATGGCGACCCAATGCCAGCTATCACAGGAGACGGCGCGCTACCTACTCCTCAAATCGGCTATACATTCATGGGTTACTTTGACCAAAAAGATGGCAAAGGCACTCAATATTATAACGCAAATGGTACGAGCGAGTACACATGGGATAAGACCGAAGATGCCACTCTCTATGCGTACTTCCAACCTGCAAAGATTACAAACATCACATTAGACAAAGAGGTCTTTGAACCAGTTACTTCAGACGAAGCATATGTAACCGCAACTCCTACTATTGACCCTGAAGACATAGAAGGAGTAGCGATATGCTGGAGACTCCTATATAGCAATGGAGACGAAGTGACTGAACACAAAGCTATAGACGCTGGTGATAATAATGATAATAAAGTTAAGTTCTCTATTGTAGGTTTAGCAACAGGAACATACACCATTGAGGCCACTCTCCATGCAACTGCTTGCGGAAACGGAGAACCAATCAGCACGCTAACCAAGAACTTCATCATCGCATCGGAATACACCGTTACCGTTAAATACACATGCGATAATCAAGAAATAAAAGCATCTACCACCGCACCTGCACATGCAACAGAACCAAAAACTCTTGAAGCATCTGATATCTTTGGATACACTTTCAGCGCATGGGAAGCAGGCGATGGAGTCGAGATTAAGACTACTAGTGGAGATGGAAAAACTATCATCACCTACACCGCCACCTATAACGGCACTATCACAGCCAAATATACCAAGAAAAAATTGATATATTTCAAGAGACCAGCCGATTGGGGTACTACCATCTATTACTACAACATAGGCTCAGCAGACAAGTGGAAAGAAAGCGGAGATGGCAATTGGGGTTTATACACGAATGAGATCAATCATGGCGCAATCCAGATGACCCGTATTGGGGATTCCGATGTGTATTACTATGACTATGAGGCCACAGCAAAAACTAATGATGACCCAGGTTTATACATTGCCTTTGCTGACGCCGAACAAAATGGTTATACGCCAATGTGGCACGGCTGCCATGTATCATGGCCTATCAAAAACACACGCAGTTTTAATGAGGGAACACCAATGTTCGTTGCTGCTAACTACAAACATAATGAATGGGGCGCGAACTACTATAATGCCGGTTACTGGACAAACTACATTGGAGAGACTGGTTATACTTTAAAGATTTATGATAAAAAAGAAGAAGGTCGTAAGGAACTATATTCTATTCCATTCGAAGCAGCAACTACAGACAACAATATTCCTTTTAAGGCAGTTGTTGATCTTGAAGCCGGAAAAACCTATGGATTTAAGTTCGTGCGTGCTAATGGCATCTGGTACAAAAACGACAATGACGGTACAATGACAAATAACAACCACACAGACTGGCCATTTATCTGGGATGATAAGGATGGTAGTGCATGTGGTATTACAACGACAGCAGCAGGAGAGTACACCTTCACATTAAATCTTAGCAATGCAACTGGAAACCTCCAAATATCTGTGGATTATCCTGCTGCAGAAGGAGACTACCGCATCCTCTACAGCGATACTGGCGAAAAGAATTGGTCTGGCAACCCAAGACCTCAGAATTGGTATCACCCATCGCGTATCATTAAGAAGAAAAAAGACGCAAAAGATATTATTTCGTTCTTCATAAACTATGACAAGGGCCCAAGACTTCAATACCAAACTATCCAATCTATTGATGCAGCCACAGGAAAAATTAAATGGAACGATGCTCAAGACATTAGTGTAGATTGGGATAAAATAAAAGAAACGGGCGTATATAATTTCATCTTTACTCAACTAAACAACCAATTCGAGCTTGATGAGAATATTGAACTCTACAAAGGCAACTACTACATCCGTGTAGATGCAGTTGATGGTCAGTGGGGACACTACAAAACCAATCCTGACAACCGTATGACCTACTCTGCTTTCTCAGAAAGCGATGCAAACTCCTTTGGAGAGAAATTCAGTCACTATAAAACACAATGGTGCCCACGAGGAACAAATGTCAAGTTTACCATAGCTAACGACTACAGCCCATGTATCACGGATACACTTATTAGAGACATCACAAGAACATGGGATGAAAACATGGATGAGCATGGTAATTTAAAATCCGATGGTTCGAAAGATCTAACCGCAGATAAATATAGTGCAAACATCCGCTTCATGTGGAATAGAAGCACCAATAAGATTAGTCGTGCATATCTATCTTCGGCTACCAATGTAACTAAGAAATTCCTCATATTACAAGGCGACGACAAGATGAAAGATGCCGAAGGTAAGGAAATTGCTGCCACAGAACATGTTCCTGCTGATGCAACATTATTGGATGATAAACAAAACTGGATATATGAAACTACCATCAAAGTACAACCAGGCGCACGCGTAAAACTATATGCTTGCTATGCGACACCTGAAGGACAAGATGATATAGCTACTGCCCAATACTTCCGTGGAACAAATGCAGCATTTAGCAATGCAAGTACTGTACAGATCTTAGGCGGTACAGGAGAAACATGGAATACCATGCGCGTCATCTATGATTTCAAGACCAACCGACTCATGGGTGCTTGGGTTCCAGACACAGAGATAGGTGACAATGGACTTCAAATTGATGCAGACATCATGATTATGCGTGAGCACCAAGAAGAAGCAACTTGTATCAACCTAACAGAAAATGCAAATAGCAAACTCACAGATGTGAAGACTGTCTATGGCGTAATGCGCTTCAATCGTTGGATACTCAACAACCGAGCTAATCCTAAAGACTTAGATGTTGACCATTGCAGTACTTTTGATGGAAATGACAGAAACTATGACGAAGGGAAAGTAAAAGAACATCACCCTGTATTACCTCTCATAGAGCAAAAATCCATCTACGAGCGCTCACTCTATTTCATCTCATTCCCATTTGATGTTAACTTGAGCGATGTATTCGGATTTGGAACTTACTGGAATGAGTGGTATATCGAGTACTACGATGGACTCAAGCGAGCAAGAGAAGGATTCTTTATTGATTCCCCACCAAACTGGAAGTATGTAACACCAGAAATGGCAGACACCTTCAAGTTGCGTGCATACCAAGGATATATCTTAGGTCTCGACTTAGATTATATGCAATACAACAACACCTCTTTCTGGACACACAACATGCAAGAAGTTGAGTTATTCTTCCCATCTACTACTACCATGGGAGAGATTGCAAAAGAAGAAGTAACCATGCCTGCTTTAGGACCAGAATACGAGTGCAAAATCAATAGACCAAATAGCGATCACCGCGTTATTGATAGTTACTGGCGTTGTATAGGTGTACCAAGCTATGCTAACTATGATGGCTTGTTGTACGCTGGAAAAAATGGTCCCGGGATAACTTGGAAGACTGATCGCACATGGACGGGCAACTACACAGAATTCCCATTCTTGTACTCATGGAATACGACAGATAACACCATTACTCCACGCTCGACTAGAGAATTTAAGTTCAAAGCGATGCACTCATACCTCGTGCAAAACAAGAGCCAGATATATTGGAAAGCAGTAAATGTAAATGTCACTCCTTCGCCAGCAGCAATTATGGCACGCGAGATGGAAGAAACAAGACGCGAATACGAATGGAGAATTACACTCACCAAAGGCGAGAAAGAGCAAGACCAGACATTCATCCGTCTCACAAACCATGAGCAAGTGACTACAGAGTTTGACTTCAACCAAGACCTCTCTAAAGAGTTCAACTACGGCAGAAGTGATATATATACACTCATTGGAAACACTAAAGCAGCTGCCAACAGCTTGCCATTCAGTGAGCAGACAACACTCATCCCACTTGGATTGTCTATCGAGTATAATGGCGACTATACCATTGCTATGCCAGGCAGAATGGAGAACATTGGCGTCACACTCATTGATACTGAGTCCAACACGCGCACCAACCTCAGCGCAGGTATGGAATACACACTCACACTCAAGAAGGGCGACTACAACAACCGCTTCTTCATCGAGATATCACCTATCCAACAAACTCCAACAGATATCGAGTATGTAACGGGTGACGGCAACAGCCAAGATAGCGTTCGCAAAGTGCTCATCGATAATATCCTCTATATCGTACGCGATGGACAGATATTCGATGCCCGCGGCGCAAGAGTGAAATAAGAAAAGAGTTTAGAGTAGAAATCGGAAAGTCAAGAGTGGAAAGTGGAGAGCCAAGAGCTTAAAGCTGATAACTGATAACCAATAAGGACAAGCATCGCGCTTGTCCTTATTTATTAACCGCTAATCGTTAACTCCCTAAACATTAACTCTTTAACTCCTTAAACACTACAAAAATATACATTTTTATTCACTTTAGCACCCAAAAAATATACATTTTTATTCACTTTACCACACAAAAAATACAATATTTTGCGGGTTCAACCACAAAAAATAGCGATATTTTGCGGTTTTGAAGAAAAGTAACCTACTTACTTGCGCGGATGTAGAGAGGAATAGAAATGGCCAGGAAGACCAGATTAGGCAACCAAGCCGCCATGAAAGGAGACATCACATTCTTCACAGAGAATGTCGTGCTCACCGTAGAAAATAATATATAGAGAGCCGTTAAGACTATTCCTATACCTAAGTTCTTACCCATTCCACCACGCACTTTACGGCTAGATAATGTGACGCCTAATAAAGTCATGATAAACGCACCCAAAGGTGAAGCCCATCGCTTGTGGTATTCCACCTCAAAAGCCTTCACATTGCCCGCACCACGCGCACGCTGGCGCTCCATATATTCGCGCAACTCAGGATTGGTCATCTGTTGCGCCTCTTGCGCTGTAATAAAGAGTTCTTCTGGATAAATAGGCAATTCCACATCCAAGCGCGGACCTGACTCTAATGTTTCCACCATTTCATCAAAAGTGCGCTTCGTATAATTATCCAAATGCCAATACTGCAGCGAATCGTAATAAATTCTATCTGCCGTCGTACGCGATACCAATGTTTTGCCTTCATACTGCTCCACTGAGCATCGATAACCTATCTTTGAGCGGCGCTGGAAAGATTCAATATAAAGCAATGTGCCAGGCGTCACTTCCATCTGGATATTACGCGCATTCTCTTTCGTGAAGCGCTCTACATACTTATCCGTGAAATTAAGCATGCGCGCGGAACTATTGGGAATAACCCACCCCGCCATTACAAAACTAAGCACAAAAAGAATCGTGGCAGAGATAGCATACGGCACCATTAGGCGATGATAACTCATTCCCGCAGCGTGCATGGCTATAATCTCCGAATTGCCTGCTAACTTACTTGTAAAGAAGATAACTGAAATGAAGATGAACAGCGAACTGAACATATTCATATAATACGGGATAAAGGGAATATAATAATCCACAATGATCTCCCGTAGCGGCACTTGGTGCTCAAAGAAATTATCCAGTTTCTCCGTCAAATCAAATACTATCGCAATAGAGAGAATGAGTACAATCGAGAAAAAGAATGTACCCAAAAACTTACGGATAATATACCAATCAAGACGAAGCATGTTTTATTACATCCTTTGGGTGATTTGAGGGAGGACAGTATTCATCCAGGACTCATAATCACCTGCCAAGATATGCTGGCGAGCTTGCGTCACCAAATCCAAATAGAACGCTAAATTATGAATAGACAAAATCTGCAATCCTAACATCTCACCCGCATGTATCAAATGGCGCACATACGCGCGGCTATACGCATGATCCACCCACGAAGTGCCACATGGATCTAATTCAGTAAAATCATCCTCCCACTTCTTATTGCGCAGATTCATAACGCCTTGCCATGTGAAAATCATACCATTGCGACCATTACGCGTCGGCATCACGCAATCGAACATATCTATTCCGCGTGCTATACCTTCCAGTATATTCCACGGTGTACCTACGCCCATCAGATAACGAGGTTTTTCTTCTGGCAATATATCATTACATACCTCAATCATCTCATACATCACCTCCGCGGGTTCGCCTACCGCCAAACCACCAATAGCATAGCCGTCACGGTCCAAATCGCGCAAGCGCTTAGCTGCCTCTTGGCGCAAGTCTGTATAGGTGCAACCCTGTACAATAGGGAATAAATGCTGCTTATAGCCATATAAATCCTCTGTGCTATCAAAGCGCGCGATACATCTATCCAACCAGCGATGCGTTCTATCCATCGAGTCCTTGGCATACTTACGGTCGGCAGTTCCAGGACAGCACTCATCAAAAGCCATCATGATATCCGCTCCTATCTCACGCTCTATATCCATCACACTCTCTGGTGTGAACATCAGTTTGCGGCCATCAATATGACTACTAAAACGCACTCCTTCTTCGGTCATCTTACGGATATCCGACAAGCTAAACACTTGAAAACCACCTGAATCCGTCAAGATAGGACGCGTCCATCCTTCGAACTTATGCAATCCACCAGCGCGGCGAAGAATATCCGTACCTGGGCGAAGATACAAGTGATAGGTATTACCCAAAATAATCTGCGCTTTTATATCCTCCTCCAATTCACTACGATGCACACCTTTCACCGTTCCCACTGTGCCAACAGGCATAAAAATAGGAGTCAGTATATCGCCATGATCGGTATGCACTACGCCCGCTCGCGGACCTACCGTTCCACCTTTATGTAATTCAAAAAATCCTTTCACTTCTACCTACTGATTACTCTGTACTCAATACTATGTACTACAACAAATTGTTGTTTGGAAAAACGATGGATGGCTTAAAGTCCTTCACTTCCTCAGGCGTCATCATCGCATACGCCATGATGATAATCGTATCACCCACATGAATAAGATGAGCTGCCGCACCATTCATACAGATACATCCCGAGCCACGCTTACCCGCAATAACATAAGTCTCTAAGCGCGCACCATTATCGTTATCCACCACTTGCACTCGCTCGCCTGGATAGATATTCGCAGCCTCCATCAAGGCCTCGTCAATAGTGATAGAACCAATATAATCAAGGTTAGCCTCTGTAACCTTCACACGATGAATTTTGGATTTAAGTATATTCAATAGCATACTACCGCTAATTTAATTAGACTGCAAAGGTACACAAAAAAGTGGAAAGTGAAAAGTAGAAAGTAGAAAGTGGAAAATTTTTATAGCAAAATTACACTTAATTCGCATTTTTTTTCGCGCGCGCTTGCACATTCCAACTATTTTTAGTAATTTTGCACGCTAATTTGGCTATATATAGCCTTATACATCAGAAAACGATTATGCAAAACATACGAAACATAGCCATTATTGCCCATGTGGACCACGGTAAAACAACACTCGTGGATAAGATGCTCTACACAGCCAATTTATTCCGTGAAAACGAGAATAAAGGCGAGTTAATTCTTGACAACAACGACCTTGAGCGTGAGCGTGGTATCACTATCCTTGCCAAGAATGTGGCCATTGAATACAAGGGAACCAAAATAAATGTGATAGACACTCCGGGTCACGCGGATTTTGGAGGTGAGGTAGAGCGCGTTCTCAATATGGCCGATGGCGTATTACTGCTCGTAGATGCTTTTGAAGGTCCCATGCCACAGACACGCTTCGTGCTACAGAAAGCACTTGAGTTGGGGCTCAAGCCTATCGTGGTCATCAATAAGGTAGATAAACTCAATTGCCGTCCAGACGAGGTACAAGAGGAGGTTTTTGACCTCATGTGTAATCTCAATGCTACCGAAGAGCAATTAGATTTCCAGACACTATACGGTAGTGCAAAGAATGGATGGATGTCGCTCGATTGGAAAAAGCCAACCACCGACCTCACCGACCTCATGGATACCATTATTGAGAATATCCCTGCGCCACAAGACAACGAGGGTACACCGCAGATGTTAGTCACATCCTTAGACTATAACTCTTATGTAGGTCGTATCGCTATTGGACGCGTACACCGCGGAGAGTTTAGAGATGGACAGCAAGTGATATTAGCCAAAGCCAAAGGCGAGACTGCAAACGGAGAGAAAATACTTATCAAGACTAAAATCAAAGAATTGCACACTTTCTCTGGTATGGGGCACATCAAGACCGATGTAGTACGCAATGGAGATATATGTGCGATGATAGGTATTGACGGATTTGAAATTGGAGACACTATCTGTGACTTCAACGCTCCTGAAGCATTAGACCCTATTGCCATAGACGAGCCCACCATGTCCATGACCTTCTGCATCAACGATAGTCCATTCTTCGGACAAGATGGCAAGTTCGTAACCAGCCGACATATACAGGACCGCCTCAATAAGGAATTAGAGAAGAACCTTGCACTACGCGTAGAGAAAGGTGCAGAAGAGAGCAGTTGGCGCGTCTTTGGACGCGGTGTGCTACACCTCAGCGTACTCATCGAAACCATGCGTCGCGAAGGATATGAATTACAAGTGGGACAGCCCCAAGTAATCATCAAAGAGATAGATGGCATCAAGTGCGAACCCGTGGAGATGCTGACCGTCAATACACCCGAAGAGTGCTCTGGCAAAATCATCGAATTCGTATCCACCCACAAAGGTGAGATGACCAAGATGGAAATGGTGAACGATCGCGTACACCTGGAATTCACCATCCCAAGCCGTGGTATCATGGGTATGCGTACTTATGTAATGAATGTGAGTGCTGGCGAAGCTATCATGGCACACCGCTTCCTTGAATATCAGCCATGGAAAGGCGAGATCATCAAGCGCAATAACGGTTCACTCATTGCCATGGAAGCTGGTACTGCTTATGCCTATGCACTCGATAAACTGCAAGATAGAGGTAAATTCTTCATCGACCCACAAGAGGAAGTATATGCAGGTCAAGTAGTGGGCGAGAATGCCAAAGAGGGAGACATCGTTATCAATGTAACCAAGAGCAAGAAACTAACCAATATGCGCTCTAAGTCAGCAGACGACAAAGCTGTATTACCTCCGCCTATTCGCATGAGCCTTGAAGAAGCATTGGAATATATCAAGGAAGATGAATATGTAGAAGTGACACCACACGCTATGCGTATCCGCAAGATAATCCTTGATGAATTGGAGCGCAAGCGCGCAGGAAGGTGAGTTGATTTTAGATTTTAGATTTTAAAATTTAGATTTTAGATTGCAGAATTTAGATTGCAGATTTTAGAATAACATCGCAGTAAAATAACAAAAATATATATAATTATGCAAATTACACAAACAGAATTGAAAAACTTGACAGCTACACTCACTATCACTATTGAGCCAGCTGATTATCAAGAAGATGTACAAAAAGAGTTAAAGCAAGTGCGCCAAAAAGCACAAATGCCTGGATTCCGTCCTGGTATGGTGCCTGCTGGTTTGGTTAAGAAAATGTACGGCAAAGGTATCCTTGCTGATGTGCTCAACAAGAAAGTAGGCGAGAGCTTGCAAAAGCATATCGAGGATAACAAACTCGCTATCCTTGGCGAACCATTGCCAAACAACGAACTCACTCCTGCTATCGACATGGATACACAGGACACTTTCACCTTCGCATTCGATATAGCTGTGGCTCCAGAGTTTGACGCTAAGTTGAACGGCAAGAACAAACTGACCGAGTACGAGATTGAGGTTACCGACGAGATGGTAGAGAACCAAGTGAAGTCTTATACCGAGCGCTTTGGCGAATACACACAAGCAGAAGAAGTAGCAGAAGGTGACCTCGTAAAAGGATTATGCAAAGAGGTAGATGGCGAAATCGTAAAAGAGGGCGCTATTCTCAATCCTCAATACATGAAGTTAAAGACCCAAGCTAAGAAATTCATCGGTGCAAAGAAAGGTGCTGTCATCACTTTCAATCCTACCAAAGCATTTGGTAGTGAAGTAGAGGTTAGTTCACTCCTTGGCATCACCAAAGAGCAAGCTACTGAATTGAAGAGCGATTTCACCTTCGAGATCCAAGAGATCACTCGCCACACAGCTGCCGCTATCGACGGCGAATTATTCGCTAAAGTATATGGCGAGAATAATGTGAAAGATGAAGCTGATTTCCGCGCTAAAGTGAAAGCAGAGATCGTAGCTAACATGGCAGAAGATAGCAAATACAAATTTGGTATTGACGCCAAAGAGGCTATCATGAAGAAGATGGAGAAAGTAGAATTCCCTGTTGACTTCCTCAAGCGTTGGGTACTCGCTACTAACGAGAAGATGACCGAAGAGCAGCTCGAGAAAGATTTCCCACAGATGATTGACGAACTCAAATGGCACCTTGCAAAAGACCAATTGATGAAGGAATTTAATGTGGATGTACAAAAAGAAGATGTAGAGGCATATGCTAAGGAAGTAGCTAAAATGCAATTCATGCAATATGGCTTGATGCATATCGATGATCAATACCTCACTTCGTATGCACAAGAGATGCTCAAGCAAGAGAACCAACTCCGTGGCATCGTAGAGCGCGTGGCTGAGAATAAGATTTACGACGCACTCAAGGGTGTAGCTAAGATTGAGAAGAAGAGCATTTCACATGCTGATTTTGGCAAACTATTCAACTAAAAAGCAGCGTTAATGACGCATATACATTTTATAGCTATTGGCGGCGCGGCAATGCATAACTTGGCATTAGCCGTTGCCGGCAAAGCAGGGTACAAGGTAACGGGGTCGGATGATGAAATCTTCGACCCCGCTTTGTCTCGCCTCAAAGCAGCAGGTCTGCTGCCAGACGAGATGGGATGGCATCCCGAGCGCATCACTTCCGATATAGACGCTATTATATTAGGAATGCACGCGCGCGAGGATAATCCCGAATTGGTGCGAGCAAGAGAATTGGGACTGAAGATATACTCTTTTCCCGAATATCTATACGAGCAAACACAAGATAAGATTCGTATCGTAGTAGGTGGCAGTCATGGCAAGACAAGTACGACGGCTATGATCCTCTATGTGCTGCAACGCCTGGGTATTGAAGCCGATTATATGGTGGGCGCACAGATAGATGGATTTGAGCGCATGGTACGCTTGAGCGATACGGCCAAATATGCTGTTTTTGAAGGAGATGAATACCTCACTTCCCCACTCGACCTACGATCTAAATTCCTATGGTATCACCCACATATAGCCATTTTAACAGGCATCGCATGGGACCATATCAATGTATTCCCCACTTTTGATAAGTATGTGGATACATTCCGCCAGTTTGTAGATAGTTTTGAACCACAAGGTAAGTTCATCTATTTCCAAGGCGATGACAATCTATGCCAGATAGCCGCGCAGGCACGCCCAGACATCACATCTATTCCATATGATGCCTATGACGGAGAAGTGGCGATGCAGATATTTGGCAAACATAACATGCAGAATTTACAAGCCGCTTGTCTTGCATGCCAGCAGATTGGCATCGCGCCAGCGGATTTCTATAGAGAGATAAGCACCTTCACAGGCGCAAGCAATCGATTAGAGAAAATAGGTGAGACCGAGACGAATGTGGCATACAAAGATTTCGCGCACTCTCCATCCAAACTCAAAGCTACCATCAATGCCGTCAAAGAGCACTACGCCACCAAGACGGTAGTGGCATGTATGGAACTGCATACATTCAGCAGTCTGATGGCTGATTTTCTACCGCAATACAAGGATTGCATGGCAGAAGCAGATATGGCATATGTCTATTTCAATCCCAAAGTGATAGAGCACAAAAGGCTCACACCTATTAGCGCAGAAGAAGTGGCAAATGCTTTTGGCACGAAAAATGTAGTGGTATTCACAGAGAGCGAGGCACTACAAGCGCAATTGAGAGCAACCATTGCTTCACTCACCAACGACAAGAAAGAAATCGCCCTCTTGATGATGACTTCTGGCACTTTTGATGGCATAAACATCAAAGAATTTGCCAAAGAATTGATAGATTGCAGAATTTAGAATTTAGATTTTAGATTGCAAATTTTAGAATTTAGATTGCAGATTTTAATATAATACAACTATGGATAAAGAAACAAAACGCGACTATTTATATATGCGCATGGCGCGTACATGGGCAGAGAACAGCTACTGTCAACGACGCAAAGTGGGCGCCATATTAGTGAAAGACCAGATGATCATCTCAGATGGATATAATGGCACACCTTCCGGATTTGAGAATATATGCGAGGATGAAAATAATGTGAGCAAACCTTATGTGCTGCATGCTGAAGCCAACGCACTCACCAAAGTAGCGCGCTCTAATAATAGTTCTGAAAACGCAACCCTCTATGTCACAGCCAGTCCTTGTCTCGAATGCTCGAAGTTGATTATTCAATCGGGCATCAAGCGTGTGGTTTACGGCGAAGAATACCGCATCATGGATGGCGTAGAACTGCTCAAACGCGCAGG
>CALATT010000058.1 GCA_937891905.1 uncultured Bacteroidales bacterium
AGGATGGCGATACACCGTACTATTATTGCTTTTTTTAGGCTTATGTTTGTGCGCTTCGTTATGTGGAAAAGCGGCTCGGATTTCTTCTTTTCCGTTGTAAATATTACGAATAGTGTCGCCCTCGTGCAGTTCATAGCCATTACGATCAAACCATCTTTGTTTACTCATCTTAGGTACCCCATTTCTGATAATTCATGATTTACCTCATTCCAAGTATCGCCTGACACGACAAACTTATTGTTTACATAACATTCGTAGTGTCCACGAACCTGAATGATATCAATTTTAGCGAACTGCAACTCTTCCATTTGGTAACACCTCTGTAGCGTACTCCACTCCAGACTTTGCAATCCATCCGGTCCAGGTAACATTGTTCAGCTTCTGGCGGACTTCCTCTATGGCGTTTTGTAGCTCCTCCTCTGTATTGAACGGATTGATGTGATAATGTCCTCCACATTCCGGACCCAGACCGTACAGCTTACTCACAGGGTGAGTTAGCGTCTTTCCGCATTTCATACAGTAATTCGTCTTCAGAGGGCACGCCCTGAGCTCCATGTACACCATTCCCCGAGTCTCATTTAACACTCTGCCTCGCATGACTCTAAGAGGCATTGGAATATTTTTGTTCCAATGATAAATAAAGTCAAATCCAGAATTGGATGCGGGCTCCGTCATCCAGCGCTTCACCTTAATGATGTACTCATGACCTTTACGCAGGCATTCTCCTGAAATATGTAAAGGCTTTTCTTCACCCTTCTTTTGAACTGCTCTAAATACGATAGTTACAGCGTCTCCTTCTTGCGCTTTTGCGATAACATCGTCGATAGTCGTACCGTGCGGCTGACGAGTAATGCTCTTAAGTAAAGTTTCCACAACTAGCCTCCTCTCGAAAATACAATAACAGTAAGGGCGTTGACCCTCACTGTTATTATACTACATACACCTAAAATTGTAAAGATTATTTTTAAGAAAAATAAGCCAAAACCTGCTCGTTAATTTCGTCTGACCAGTCAGCGTTTTCAGACAAGAATTGATGAAGCTTGGCCTTGCCCTGGAACTTAAGAGGCGATCCGTCGTTCTGCGCGACATTACCATCTTCGTCTAAGATGCTGTACCACGCACCTGCGGCGTTCACGATACCTGCCTTAATTGCAAGGTCAATGATATCAGAAATATAATCGATACCGCTCAGATATTTCAGAGTGTAGAAGCCCACCTTGCGGTCCAGCTTACAGACCTTGGACTTCACAAGAGCCACCTTTACAAGATGGCCTACAGGATTTTCAGAAGCTCTAGGGATAGAGTTTCCTTTATCATCCAAGTAGTCACTCTTCTGAAATGTCATACGGACTGAGCAGTTGTGTCTCCATGCTCTGCCGCCGGTTGTGGTAGTACCACCGTAGGTGCTGTTCATGTCTTCGCGGACCTGATTGATTCCAATCATAGTACAGCCGGTACGAGCGCACACAGGGATCATTTCTTTGCTAAACAGCGTGAGTGCCATTGAGATGCCGCCGTATGTGCGGTCTTCAATTGTCTTGCTATACGCTTGGGCGCTTACCATTGCCGCGAGAGAATCAAGCACACACAGGCTGATACTGCCGGTTTCAACGATAGTCTTTGTTGCTTCCATAATCTCCTCAGCTGTCTGCTCGTCAGGGCTGAAAAGGATGAGAGCGTCAGTATCGACTCCCAGCTTCTGCGCCCATTCCGCATCGAGAGTTCTCTCAACATCGACATACAAGACCTGCTTGTCCGGGAACATCTTCTGAGCATGAGCTACAAGGTCAAGAGCAGTGGTGGTCTTACCTCCACCCTCTTCTCCTGCAAACTCGATAATTCTACCTACAGGAATGCCTCCGTAGGTCATATAGTTAAGACGAGGAGAGCTGAAAGGGATGCGTCTCACATCGTCGAACTTCAAGCCCTGTTGACATACAGGAGACTTGAACTTTTTATTCACTTCTCGCATAGCTTCTTCAAGACTGAGCTTTGCCACGGTACTTCACCTCCTCAAAGAAAATACGAACTTTTTCGTGACACTCGTCGCATAGTACCTGCGGGTCACCGTTCTCATCGATTGCTATATGATTTGCCTCTTCAACATTAGAAGAGCATACAACACACTTCATATTACCCTCCAGTCTGTCGAGTCAGCTCCAGCTCTGCGGTTCTGCGAGTCAGAACCTTTTTCACAGAGTTAAGCATCTCCCAAGCCGCTTCTTCGCGGGTTTTGATGGTAGATCCTGCTCTCTGAAGAACTATTACAGTGATTGCTTCGCTTTGCGCGGCCAGGTCCGCGGCAGTATCCTTATCCGCCACAGTTCCTTGGGCTTTCTCCCGCACACGATTGTAGACATCCTTGTGAACAGCCTTGGCTACATCTTCTCTGATTTTAAGCTCTTCTCTACGGGAAGACACGAGATACAACAGCGCAGGCAAATTTAGAGTAAAGTCCTCCAGCTCCTCGTCGGAGACCGGATTTTCCTTATCACACAGAATCTCGTCAATCTGGTACATATACTTGTCCAGATCCGAACAGGCGTCATCTACAATGCCTTTAACCATATCGCGAACCACCGCTGTAAGCGACTCAACTCGTTCGTTATTTTGATGGACCTTACCAATGTCCACAGTGCTCGCAAGAGCAGAATTCATATCAGCCATTACAGTCTCCTCCTTGCGTATTCAGCCATCAATATCGCCTCTGCAATTCCATCGCTTGGCTTTCTACTTCTGATAGTAGCCAGCAGATTTGCGTTCGGGAACAGCTTCTGGCACACCTCTATGGACTTCGCCTTATCTGAATTCAGCGAGAACTCTTTCTTCCAAGTTTGCGGAGGCACAAGTTGATAGGGGATACCGTAGGCTCGTAACAACCCTTCAATAAACCCAAGATTGTGACCGAAGTTAAACATCGACACAACTCCTTGTCCGGGCATAGCTCCTACCTTTTCTACACAGCAGATTATGGAATCGCATCCGCGAACAGCTTTCAGAGTATGAGTGTACACTCCAGCATCAAAAGCGTGTGTTTCTACCTGACCGTCATCGTAAATAGTGTAATCATAGCTTATAATTTCAAGCTCATCAGCAGTAGCTTTTGCTGTAAGGTAAACTGCA
>CALATT010000059.1 GCA_937891905.1 uncultured Bacteroidales bacterium
AGAAATATATCGGTGCATATGCAGCTGCGATGAACGGTGTGGATATTATCGTCTTCACTGGTGGTATCGGTGAGAATGATGATTATATACGCGAGGGTATCTCTACTGGATTGACCTATCTCGGCGCAGAGTTTGATAAAGAAGCTAATAAAGTACGCGGAGAAGAGAGAGTGATTTCTACTCCTAACTCCAAAGTGACTATCTGTATCATCCCTACCGACGAGGAGTTGATGATTGCCAGCGACACAGCTGCGCTCATCTAATAGAGACTAATACCAATACACATGAAACACATTATTTATCAAATAATACCTCGCCTTTTTGCCAATTTCAATGAGACGCGTAAGTATAATGGTACCAAAGCGGAGAATGGATGCGGCAAGATGGCAGACATCAATGATAAAGCCCTTAAGTCCATCGCCGATTTGGGTGCTACGCATGTATGGTATACAGGTATCATACGCCATGCGACAGCAGAACTCAATTCGCCTGCTATCACCAAAGGTTTGGCTGGTTCACCATATGCTATTACAGACTATTATGATGTGAACCCCGACCTTGCTGTGAACGAGGATAAACGCATGGAGGAGTTTGAGCAATTGGTAGCTCGCACCCATGCGGCAGGATTGGATGTGCTGATTGATTTCGTGCCCAACCATGTGGCGCGCGAGTACCACAGCACGCACAAACCCAAAGGAATAGAAGATTTGGGTGAGGGAGATCATCCTGAATGGGCATTCTCTCCGCTGAATAACTTCTATTATCTTCCCGGTCAACCTCTCACGATGGATATAGACTTGAAGGGATACCAAGAATACCCCGCCAAGGTGACAGGAAACGACTGCTTTAGCAGTCACCCAAGCAATACCGATTGGTACGAGACAGTCAAACTGAACTACGGTGTTTTCTACCAAGGCGGAGGCGAGAAGCAGTTCTTCCCTATCCCATCCACATGGAAGAAAATGGTGGATATCCTCCTATTCTGGGCAAGCAAGAAGATTAATGGCGTGCGCGTGGATATGGCAGAGATGGTGCCTGTGGAGTTCTTCCAATGGGCTATTGACAAGGTGAAGAAGAAATACCCTGAATTCATCTTCATTGGCGAATGCTACGATCCTAATCGTTACGACGCATACCTTAAGGCTGGATTTGACTACCTATATGATAAGGTAGGTATGTATGATTACCTGCGCGGAGTGACGAGTAAGAACTGGCCTGTGGAAGGTATCACAGCACAATGGATGCAGCATAGCGGAGAGCGTTTGAACCATATGCTCTATTTCCTTGAGAACCATGATGAGCAGCGTATCGCAAGTGGATTTTTCTGCGGAGATGGTACTTGTGCCGAACCCGCTATGATAGTAGCAGCAACGCTTAACCAATGTGCTGTGATGGTATATATGGGTCAGGAGTTAGGCGAACGCGGAATGGATATGGAAGGATTCTCTGGTATTGATGGCCGAACCACTATCTTTGACTACTGGGGTGTAAAGAGTATCCAAGCATGGGCTAACAAAGGTCAATACGATGGTGCCAACTTGAGCGAAGAGCAACGCGACTTGCGTCTTTTCTACCAACGACTGCTCACTATCGCGCGCGATAACAAAGCGGTGCAGAAAGGACTGATGTACGACATTACCTATGCGCAAGGCGAAGGATTTAACAAGCATGAGCAATATGCTTTCATCCGTCATTGGGAAGATGAGACATTGCTGGTTATCATCAATTTCCATGACCGAGAGCAGCACATGCGCGTACGCATTCCTAATGATGCATTCGTTTATTTGGGCATTGACGAAATAAAGAGTTGTCAAGCAACGGACTTGCTCCGTGGTGAGAAATGGACTATTCCATTCAATACCAGCGATGCTATTGAACTGACGCTACCTGCATGGCGAGGTGTGATACTTAAAATACAATAATGGATACGATAAGGAATATATTGCAGTTAGTAAGATGGAGCAACCTATTCTTCTTAGGTGCTTTGATTTATGTGATGGAGAAATGGGTAGTGGTGCCTATTTTGGACGATGTAGCCTTTGGTGAACAGTTGCCATGGTATATTCTCCTGCTCATTGCAGCCGCTACTATTCTCATCGCTGCTGGCGGATATGTGATTAATGATTATTTTGATATCAAGATTGACCGCATTAATCGTCCTGACCAACTCATTGTAACTCAGTATATCAGCAAGGAGAATGCCATGCGATTGAGTATTGGTTTGAGTGGCGTGGGTATGGTATGCGGATTAGTGGCGGCATCGTTGCTGCGTAGTAGCACAATCGCCATACTATTCGCTATTATTCCCGGATTGCTATGGTTCTACTCCAGCAGTTACAAGCGATTGCTCATTGTGGGCAATGTGACGATTGCACTCTTATCAGCATTGAGTCCTATGATGGTAGCGATTGCTAATGTGGCTCAACTGCAACTCAAATACAGCACTATCCTCCCCTACACCACTTTGGAGCATGATATATACGCATGGGTGGGTGGATTTAGTCTTTTTGCCTTCTTGCTCACATGGATACGCGAGATAGTGAAGGACTTGCAAGACCAGATGGGTGACCGCGAGTTGGAATGCCACTCTATGCCTATCGTTTGGGGAAATATAGTAACCAAGATTGTGGTGACGGCACTCATTGTGCTCACAACAGTTCTCATTGGATGGTTTTGGTATAGTCTTCTTCCCTTTGACCATTCTTGGCAGTCATTCAGTACTCGCTATATAGTATTGGCTATTATCATTCCTTTATGGGGTGCGCTATGGTTGTTATGGGCTGCGAAGATACCCAGTGACTATCGCACATGTCAGCAAGTGCTCAAACTGACAATGTTCCTCGGAATGCTCTATAGTTTTGTTCTGCGCTAAGCAATAAATCCCATAGGTGAAAGCCATAAAGAAAAAGAGAAAGGTCAAATACAACCTTTCTCTTTTAGTATCTCATATAAACGATGGGTGGGAAATCCCATCACATTGAAGTATGATCCGTTTAGATGTGTGCAAGCGGTATAGCCTATCCATTCTTGAATGCCGTATGCGCCTGCTTTATCCATGGGATGACAATTGGCGATATAGAAATCAATCTCGCTATCTGTCATATACCTAAATGTGACATCTGTTCTATCCACAAAAGCATCTAATTCTCCATCCTTGGTAAGCAATGTGACGGCTGTATAGACCTGATGGGTATTATAGCTCAGCATGCGGAGCATCTGGCGTGCCTCTTGCTCATCAGCGGGTTTGCCTAACATTTTCCCATCGCACCAAACGATGGTATCTGCCGTGATGAGTAATTGGTTATCATTGAGTTGATTCGCGTACGCACGCGCTTTCGCGCGCGATATATATAAAGGTATATCTCCTGCTTGCAATTCTGCGGGGAAGGACTCATCGGCTTCTATTGTGATGGCCGTAAAAGGGAGATTGAGCCCTGCCATCAGTTCTCGTCTGCGTGGCGACTGACTACCAAGGATGATTTCCATATTAGAAGAGATTTAATTGGGTATCTTTGGGTTTCTCAATCGTCATGGTTACACCATCTATATCGATGGAAGTGGCTGGTTCTGGAACAGACTCCTGCTCAGGTGTTGGTTCGGGTTCTACCTCCTCAACTTCTGGTTCGGGTTCTGGCTCTGGTTCTGGCTCTGGCGTAATATCTTCTATCTTTGTGATTTCCAATGTAGATATTCGTTTGCCCTTCGCCTTTGGTGATTTCTCGTCAATAAAATCCGCCATGAGCAATTCCAATGGTTCTTTCTTATCGTCTGCGAAAGTGATTTTGAAGAGTGCTTCTGAACGGTCAGATAGGAGTGTCATGCGCGAAGATTTATCATCACCGATGAGAGACTGCACTTTCGCATTCGCATCTTCTAAACGGAAGCGTTTACCATAGTAATAATTCTGCTCACCATTCCATTGAATGAGTGACCATACTTTATCAGGATTCCATTTTTCGATTATGTATATATTATCTTCGAAATGGGCGGTAAGGTCGAATGAGGTGGTGTAGTATTCGCCTTCTTTGGTGATAACGAGTATGCGATCTTCATCCCAGAATTCTCCGAGGTATGTGCCATGCTCGTCATAGTTGACGCGTAGGACATCCGCATCGAACCACACTTTTCGTCCGCCAAGTGTAGAATGACCTTTTTGCTTGAGAGTGATGGTTTTCACATCATTCTTGGTAAGCACATTTCCTCTCGCCGTACGCGATTTGACAGCCAGTTCGCTGAGGTCTTTGATGATTTCCAGTTTCTTGATGTTAGGAGCGGGTTTATGCAGCACTCTAATAACCTCTGCCTCACCATTTGGATTGGCAGTGAAATATACCACGCGTGAGCCTGGTTTGCCTTGCGTAAGATCGTATTCTTTATCTTTTGCAACGCCTGTCACATTGAAGCGCTTCATGAAATAAACGCCCTTCTTACCATCTCGATAGACGACATTATATACAGTGCGGTCATCTCCTCTGGTGAAGATAGCGATATGCAATATATCGGTGCCGACGAAGAGTTTGTCAGCCACTTTCATCACTTTGTACTTACCATCCTTGTGGAATACAATGATATCATCTATATCGGAGCAGTTGAATAGGAATTCATCTTTCTTGAGGGCTGTACCCACAAATCCCTCAGCTCTATTGATATATAGTTTCTCATTATTCTCCACCACGGCCTTCACATTGATTGCACCGAAATTGCGCACTTCTGTACGGCGTGTGTATTTATCTCCATATTTAGCCTTGAGCATCTCAAACCATTGAATTGTATAGTCATTGAGATACTTAAGATTCTTGATGCATGCTTTGATTTTCTTCTCCAACTCCTTCATTAACTCATCCGCTTTCTTGGAGTCGAATTTAGTGATGCGGATCATTTTGATTTCGAATAGGCGCTCTATATCCTCGTGGCGTACTTCGCGGATGAGTTTATCCTTCCATGGTGCCAATGCCTCATCTACAAAGAGAATGAGTTTCTCCTTATTAGGTGCATTCTCATAGCCCTCCTGCTTATAGATACGATTTTCGATGAATATTCGCTCTAAAGAGGTATAGAAATATTTCTCTTCTAATTCGCTCTTCTCTATTTCTAATTCCCATTTGAGGAGCGCTTTTGTACGATCCGTTGAAAGGCGTAATAGATTGCTGACAGATGTGAATATTGGTTTTTTATCCTCCACTACGCAGCAGTTAGGGCTGATATTCACTTCACAATCTGTGAAGGCATAGAGTGCGTCAATTGCTTTATCCGAAGAGGTGCCTGGAGCCAACTGCACTACGATACGCGCGGTATCGGCTGTAAAGTCATCCACCTTTCTGATTTTGATTTTCCCCTTCGCATTAGCTTTGAGGATTGTTTCAATAATCTTCGTAGTGGTGGTGCCATATGGTATCTCGGTGATGATAAGTGTCTTATTATCATCTGCTTTTTGGATGCGTGCGCGTATTTTGACTTGCCCTCCTCTTTCGCCGTCATTATAGCGGGTAACATCGATAACGCCTCCTGTAGGGAAGTCAGGGTATAGCTGGAATGTTTCTCCCTTGAGGTATGCCAATGCTGCATCACAAATCTCATTGAAGTTATGGGGTAGGATTTTCGAATTGAGTCCGACCGCAATACCTTCTACGCCTTGTGCGAGGAGCAATGGGAATTTGATTGGCAAATGGATTGGTTCTTTCTTGCGTCCGTCGTAACTGAGCATCCAATGTGTAGTCTTAGGATTGAAGACAGTATCGAGCGCGAACTTACTGAGGCGAGCCTCTATATAACGCGGCGCAGCCGCTCCATCGCCAGTGAGTATATTACCCCAGTTACCTTGGCAATCGATGAGCAGATCTTTCTGCCCCAGTTGCACTAAGGCATCACCAATAGAAGCATCACCATGGGGGTGATACTGCATTGTTTGGCCCACGATATTAGCCACCTTATTCATCTTGCCATCATCCACACACTTCATAGCGTGCAATATACGGCGCTGAACAGGCTTCAGACCATCATCTACAGCGGGAACAGATCTATCGAGAATTACATATGACGCATAGTCCAAGAACCAATCTTGGTACATGCCCGTCAAATGATACTTGGCAGTATCATTGCTTTTTGGCTTATAGGAAGAATGTGCCTCGCTTGATTGTTCTAACTCGTTATCTACGGGAGGAACAGCCATGCATTAGTTGAGTTTTTTATTCACAATAACATATGCCAACACACCCACTACCTCCAATGCAATACCCGTGATGAGCAATGCATTTGCTGGAAGCGCAAAACGATATACCACCAAGCATATTACGCCCAGTAGCAAAAGGATAATTCCTAAATAATTGAGAAAAGATTTCATATATAACGCGTTATTTTAATTTCAGACTGCAAAGGTACGATTTTTTTTTTAATTTTGCAAGCAAAAGTTGCATTATTCCTCTTTTTTCACCTTACGACGCGATAAATACCCCCTGGATAGGCTTTCACAAGGCCTTGTACCTCAAGCATTACCATCTCTGCTGCCACATCTCCATAGGTCATTTGGGTCTCCATCACAATGAGATTGATATGCATGCCTTCTTCTGCTGTTTGGAGCAACTGCATGATGGTTTGTTGATTGAGTGTTAGGTCATCGAAGAGTTCTACCATTTGCGTTTGGATAGGTTGACGATTATTATCTTCATCCCATTTCATTGCGCGAATGAGGTCATCCGCAGAGGTGATGAGTTGTGCTTTATTATCACGAATTAGTTTATTACATCCCGAGGCCAAGATATCCATTGGTCTTCCTGGGAAAGCAAACAAGTCGCGGTCATAATCGCATGCCATGCTTGCCGTAATAAGACTTCCACCTTTCTCCTTTGATTCCACGACGACAACTGCATCCGCCAATCCTGCTACGATACGATTGCGCTGCACGAAATGTGGCGCAATGGGTTCGGTACCCGACATAAATTCCGTTAATAATCCTCCTTTCTCCATTGAGGCTATAGCTTCTGGACGATGCACAGATGGATATATTCGGTCTAATCCATGTGCAGGCACGATGATAGTAGGTACTCCGTATTTGATAGCTGCTCTATGCGCACATATGTCTATGCCGTAGGCACCGCCGCTGATGATAGTCAGTTTATCCAGGCGCTCATGCAATTCGCGCACCAGTTTCTCGGTCATCTCCATGCCATAAGGTGTAGGACGACGCGTGCCCACTATACTCACCATATTCCCCTCTGATAGATCCATATTCCCTTTACCAAAAAGCAAGAATGGTCGATCTGGGCATTGCTTCAATCTATAAGGATAATCTTCATCGGACTGTGTCCAAACACGAATGCGATGGTCCTCTATCCATGCTATTTCTTGCTCTGCCTTTCGCCAGCACTCATCCATGCCGGGTTTATCCAGATGTGCCCATGCTTCTTCTGCCGAACCGTATTGATTGAGAAGCGCATATATCTGGCGCAGAGAAGAGCGCAGAAGTAACTGAAGTGCTATTTCGTATTTGTATGCAGATGATGCCATAAATAATAGATACAGAAAAAGATGATCAAAGCAATCGTTGCGCCGATTGTATTAGCAAGTATATCCAGCCATTCTCCCACGCGGGTGGTGGTGCAGCATGATTGTAGTATCTCTATCAACGCGCCATATACGCAGCATATCACCCATGTGATTACATATTGGCGCCAGTGATGTGTATTTATTCGCGTAAGGGGAAAGAGTAGCGTTAGTGCAAACAAAGCATATGCCCATATATGGAGTGTCTTATCCTTGAGGGAGGTTATTTCACGAACCACATCCGCCTCTAATAAACTTGTAACAAGTATCCCCGCTGCTATAATAAGTGCGGGGATAAAAGTATAGTATTTAGCGCAAGAGCTCATAACTTAGGTCCATAACATAAGTCTCCCGCATCCCCTAATCCAGGCACGATATACTTATGCTCATTCAATATAGGATCGATGGCAGCGCACCACAATGTGATATCTTCGTCCGCAGGCAATGTAGCACGCAGATAATCGATGGCTTGCTGTGTACCAATGGTGCAGCATAGATGGGTGTGAGCAGGTTTGCCATGCTTGAGCATTGCCTGATATGCAATCTCCATAGACATACCGGTAGCTAACATAGGATCGGCTATGATAAGTGTTTTTCCTTCTATGGCTGGCGCTGCCATATATTCCGCCACGATTTCTAATTGCTCCTTGCCCTGCGCATCTTTTACCACGCGGCGATAGGCACTTAGGAAAGCATTCTCTGCCTTATCAAATATATTGAGAAAACCCTGATACATAGGCAGCCCCGCACGCAAGATAGTAGTGAGCACTAATGGAGCCGCTATTGTATTCACCGTTGCTATTCCGAGCGGTGTTTGCACATCAGTGGGCTCATAATCGAGCTGTTTACTAAGCTCTATGGCCATCACTTCGCCTATGCGCTCTATATTGCGTCTGAAGCGCATGCTATCTTGCTGAATTTGCGAATCGCGTATCTCACGCAAGTACTGATTGAGCACACTATTTTGCTCGGATAGGTTGATTACTCTCATGGTGGTGGATTTATTGTTTATAATGATTTAGCAACTTTTTGCTCTTCTTTTAATATTTTCATTCGTTCCTTAAGCAGCACCTCTGTCTGTGCCAATTCGAATGCTTTCTTCTCTATTTCTTGATTATATGTTTGGTACTTAAGCTGAAGGGCTTGCCACTCCTCAAGCAATTGCTCTACTTGCTGCTTGCGTATTTTGAGGTCACTCATAGACTGCTCTACTATCTGCTGCTGCTCATTGAGCATTTGAACATAATAATCAGTTGTTTGCGAATTGATTTTATCTTGACGAGTAAGTTTCTTCTTTTGCTGCTCAATCATCACAAGCAATGCATCTTTTTCCGACTCCTCTTTTTCATACAGATTCTGAAGAGCTGTGAGGCTCTTATTCGCCTCTTTGGTAGCGCGTGCTATTTCCTTGCCATGCACTTGCTCTTGCTTCAATTCCTGTGTAGCCGACTTTATCTGCTGCACATTCTGCTCTAACTGCTCCGCCACCACTTCAAGCGACGCTCTATACATTGTAGGCTGGGCCAGATAGGCGGCACGAAGTGAATCAAGATTTATTTCCGCCACAGAGATAGCAAGCGGCTTTACATGCTGCGCCATCGTAGCCATACTGAGACTAACGAAGGCTATTATGAATAATTTTTTCATAGTTCTAAACGATTTTAATTATTATCAATGTTGTTTTATTTATATACTCTACTATGGATTTTGCTGCAAAGGTAATAAAAAATTTGCAAATATCAAAATTTTTCTCTACCTTTGCATGATTTTTATTAATAGTGACATGAAATCATTCGTTTATCAAGAGTCCACCATCTCTTTTGTGACAGCTGCAGCACAGACTTGTCTATTATTAGAGCAGTGCAATAATCATACCAAAGAAGAATGGATAGAGCAGATTCTTCGCCTATTGCCTGTTTTATACTTACGCACGCGTTTAGTGGAGATAGAAGAATTAGTATCTGACGAGGAGCCGCAGCGATTCGTTACGGAGCAGGATTATAATTACACCTTGATTGGCATTCGCAACTTATTAGGTTCGGACGATGCCTATTTGGATGTGTTTGTGGACCAAGGTATTTATACCGATGAGGTGCAAACTGCGTATATCTCTGAGGGTTTGGCGGATATCTACCAGGAACTGAAAGATATGGCGGCTTCTTTTCAAATTGGCGAAGAGTCTATTATGCACGATGCTGTAGTGCTCTGCCGCGAGGCTTTTGATGCGCATTGGGGACAAAAATTATTGGCTGTCATGCGCGCACTGCATGCTTTATCGCGTGATAATGAGATAGAAGAATAAAGGTGAAAGAGAATACATATAGTCAACATATTAGCAAAGAAGTTATTCAAGGGTTGCCGCTTGTAGCCTTTGAGGGCGAAGTGATTGTGATTGATCATCCCACCATGGTGGAGGAGGCGGTGGCATATCTTCGCACGCAGCGCGTCTTGGGTGTAGATACAGAGGCGCGCCCCAGTTTCACACGCGGCGTACACTACCCTACCGCCTTGGTGCAGATTTCCAGTATGGAGCGCTGCTACCTATTTCGACTCACACATGTGGGCATGCCCCAGGAATTGGCAGACATATTCTCTGACCCGCAGATATGCAAGGTAGGTTTGGCTTTTAAAGATGATATTAATGGATTGCGTAGGCGGCGCAATTTCACGCCAGCCAACTGCGTGGATATACAATCCATGGTGGGCAAGTATGGCATTATGGAGTTAGGATTGCAGAAGATTTTTGCCATCTGCTTTGGTAAGAAGATTTCCAAGGCTCAGCAATTAACCAATTGGGAGAATAGTCATCTCACTCCAGAGCAAGCGCGTTATGCATCCACAGACGCATGGGCTACGCTGCTAATATATTTGGATTTATTAGAGCATGCGCCATTATCTCCTGAGCAAGTGGAGCAGCTGAAGCGTGCTGAGCGCGAGAAACAGATAGAGCACCAACAAGAGATACAAGATCAGCGTTTGCGTGAACAAGGTATAGAACCGCCGCCTCATTTGAGTTTGGAAGAGCGAGAGGCCAAGAAAGCAGAGAAGCGACGCGAAGCACGCAAACGCAAACGGCACAGAAATAGTGCGAAGAAAAAACTCAATAAACAATCACCATCCTCTAAAAAAACACAAGCATGAAACGATTTGGAATGATGATTGCCATCTTGCTGATGGCAGTATGTGTATCTGCAGAAGTTAAGTATATATTCTATTTTATTGGAGACGGCATGGGTGCCAATCAGGTGCTTAGTGCTGAGATGTATCGTTCTGCAGCGCAAGGTCAAGCGTTAGGTCGTGTACAGACGCTGATGAGCCAAATGCCTTATTCAGGACAGATTTCCACCTATTCTGCGAGCAATGGTATTACCGATTCAGCCGCAGCTGGTACATGCTTGGCGAGTGGTCACAAGACTAATAATGGTACTTTGGGATTGAATGCCCAAGGCGATACGATTTATAGTATTGCCACCGAATTGAAAAAACAGGGATGGGGAATTGGTATCATGACGAGTGTAGCTATTGACCATGCTACTCCTGGTGCATTCTATGCTCATGTAAAGGATCGTGATGCGTATTACCAAATAGGATTACAACTGAGTGAGAGTGGTTTTGACTTCTTTGGTGGTGCTGGTTTTCACCACCCACAAGGTAAGAATGACGACTTGCGCAATCTCTATCATATAGCAGAAGAGAAGGGTTATCGTATTGCATGGGGCAAGGAGCAAGCACAAGATATTCTATCTTATAGCGATGCAGGGGACAAGATGCTCATGGTGCAGCAGAGTGATTTTCCTGGGGACAAGCATGGTGATAACTTGCGTTACCGCATTGATAGGAAAGAGGGTGATTTAACCTTAGCACAGATTGTAGAGACAGCTATTCCATTCTTAGAGAAGCGCTATGAGCGATTTTTCATGATGGTAGAAGGCGGTATGATTGATTATGCAGGCCACTCGAATGATGCGCGTACTGCTATTGAGGAGGTATGGGATATGAATGAAGCGCTACAACATGCCTATACATTCTATTTAGAGCACCCAGATGAGACGCTCATTCTCATTACTGCAGACCACGAAACGGGCGGTATGGCATTAGGTAATAGTGATTACACCTTGCATTTTGACTTATTGGCGCAGCAGAAATGCTCCTCATGGGTATTAAGCGATTTATTCACCCAGTTATTTAAGAATAATACAGCGCCCACTTGGGAACAAGTGCAGGCTATTTACTGCGAGCAACTTGGTTTCTGGTCGGCTGTGAGTTTGAGTGATAAAGAAGAGCAATCTCTATATAGTATCTATAAGCAAGCTATCGCGCAAAAGAGCAAGGATACCAAAACGATGTATAAGAGTATTCATCAGTTAGGGGATGCTGGTATTCAGATGCTCAATAAAAAAGCGCGTGTGGGTTGGACGAGCCATTCCCACACTGCGCATGCTGTACCTGTGTTTGCTATCGGCGTTGGCGCGGAGCGCTTCAGCGGATGGCATGATAACACAGAGATTGTACCTCTTATTCGCAAAGCGATTGAATAGAATTATTTTTTCTTCTTAAATAATCCTAAGATCATATCTAAGATACTCTTTGGTTTCTCTTCGTCTGCGTCAGCTGCAGCTCCGTTGAGACCCATGATGCGTGTATCTACTATATCGCCAGCCTTTAATGGACGCCAGTTGGTATAAACAGCTGGTGTGCCACAAATGGTGACATGAGTGATTACCTTGTCTGCGTAATCAAAATAGAAAGTCTCATTGAGCAAGAAGTCTGCTTTGTATTTAGCTAAGACAGTTGCACGAGCTGTTTCCTTTACTTCTGACTCTTTTGCTGTAGCATTATTCATCGCGAACTTAAATTGTATTCGTGTGCTAACG
>CALATT010000060.1 GCA_937891905.1 uncultured Bacteroidales bacterium
GTAGCTTTCAGCAGCGAGGAATAATACGCCCCAATTAGAGCAGTTACGACCAGCGAGCGCGATCTTATCTCCTTTCTTGATGCCCAACTCTTTCCAAGTGGTATGCAATTTAGCGATTTCGTTAGCTAATTGTGCGTATGTGTACGAACTTTTACCGTCTAAGTCGGTCATTGATAATTCGTTCCACTTTGCTTTCATTGTCTCTTGTAGATAAGAGAAATAATGTTTTGTTTCCATTTTTTTATTTAGTATTCAGTTTTTAGTTTTCAGTTTTCAGGTCGCTGCGCTGGAGATCGGGAGGACTGCTAGTGTGTTAGAGTTTCTCCTTCCTACTAAATCAAAACGCTAGCGCAGCGATGTTTTGATTTAAGAGCGGAGGCATCAGGAGCCCGTCTATTTAGCGTAGTGGTATAGACCATAGCGACTGATTGCCGAACGCGACTGCAAAGGTACAACTATTTTCTTGAACATCCGTTCGAAAGAGTGTTTTTTATTCTTTTTTGAGTAAGTTGTATAGTGCGTAGTATGTTTTTTCGAGTAGTTGGAAGTTCATTTGTGTTCTACCTAATCCGCTATCGTAACTATTTTTGATGTGTGCGAACATGAGTGCTATTTGGTCCACATCAATGCCGTGTTTGATTAGTCCTGCTCGTTGACTATTATAGATAGCTTTTCTCCATAGGTCCACTTCTTTGAGTGCGAGTCGTTGTGCTTTTCGGTGTAGTGCTGGGAAGCGTCCATATGCTGTGAACATAATGCTATTCACATTACCTGTATTGATTTCTTTTCGATCAAAGGTCATGAGTGCTTCCTTGAGGTGGTTTAGGTATTGGATCATCGTTTGAATCATACCTTCTACGGTGATGTCTTCCGTGACGCTGTTGAGTACTTTTTGTTTAGGTTCGATGAAATATGTTTCCACACAGGTACGGAATAGTTCGTCTTGGTCTTTGAAATAATAGTAGAGAGTTCCTCGCCCCATATCGAGTTCGTTTTGTAGGTCTGTGATGGTCACATTATGAAATCCCTCAAGGGCGTATAGTTCCATCGCTTTTCGGATGATATATTCTCTTCTATCTTTCATTGTTGTTCGTATTGGTCGAGTGCATGGTTCATGAGTGTATGTCCTTGCGCAATTATTTCTTCTGCTCTATCAAAATCGAAGGTAGAGTATGCATATTGCTTCATGACAGCATGCACATCGGGTGGGGTGATTTGCAGTGTTAGTTTCGTATTCTGCTGTATTTGCATGTCATTCATGCGGTCAACGAGATTGAAGAAATTGATGTTTCGTTGCAAATCTTTTGCTTTTTCTTCTCTAAAAGCATTTATTTTACCTTCGATGGCCATCAGTTGGTTTTCTATTCCTTGTGGAATGAGTACTCCTTTGGCTTCTATTTCTGCGATGCGTTCCTCAATGTTGAGTTTTTCGGGTGTGGGTTCAAGTGGCATACTATCTTGTCCGCATATATCCATTGCAACGAGTATGTCTCCTTGCGTACGCGTAATTATATTGAGTGGTAATGGATTGAGCACTCCTCCGTCGATGAGTAGTCGTTGCTCCATTTGTACAGGTTGGAAGAAGAGTGGTATGCTGATAGAGGCTCTAACGGCTTGAAAGAGGCTTCCTGTGCGGAAGATTACTTCCTCTGAACTAATCATATCCGCTGCTACTATAGCGCATGGGATATTGAGTTGCTCAATAGGTCTATCAGGTACTATCTTTTGTATTTCTTGTATTATGCGCTCTCCTTTTACGAGCGAATTGCCACTAAAAAGATTGATATCCGCCATTCGCCAAATATAGGGTTCGTCGATATGTAAGAACCACTCTTTGGCTTCTTGTAGTTGTCCTGCGGCGTACATGCCAGCGATGAGTGCGCCCATGGAGCAACCGGCTATACTGGTAATGGTATAGCCTCGTTGCTCTAAGGCTTCGATGGCTCCGATATGTGCAAGTCCTCTTGCTCCGCCGGAACCCAACACTAACGCTACATTCTTTGTCATGTGGTTTACACGATTACTGCTGCTTGCAGTTTCTCGCGTATTTTGATATAAATGGTATTACCTTTCTTTGCTTGTTCGGTTTGTACATATCCCATACCTACACCTTTCTTGGTGTTAGGCAGCATGATACCAGAGGTGACATGTCCGATGGTATTTCCTTCCGCGTCGCAGATTTCATATTCGTGGCGTGGAATAGCGCGGTCAACACATTCAAAGTGAACGAGTTTGCGTTGCACTCCTTCGGCTTTCTGTTGTTTGAATCGTTCACAGTCAATAAACTCTTTTGCATTGAGTTTGGTAATCCATCCTAATCCTGCCTCGAGTGGTGAGGTGGTATCGTCTATGTCATGTCCGTAGAGGCAGAACCATTTCTCGAGTCGTAGTGAGTCGCGTGCGCCTAATCCTACAGGGATGAGTCCGAATGGTTCGCCCACTTCAAAGAGTGCATTCCATATTTGCATACCTTTATCTGCTGGGAAATAGAGCTCAAATCCTCCCGCTCCGGTGTAGCCTGTATTGGAGAGTATGACTCCAGGTACGCCAGCGAAGCTCCACTCGCGGAATGCGTAGTAGTCGATGGACTTGAGGTCTGCGTCGGTGAGCAGTTGAAGCATTTCGGTGGCTTTAGGTCCTTGTACGGCTAATTGTCCGTATTTGTCACTTGCGTTCTCAAGGCTCACTTCTGCCCATTCGGTAGAGTGGTTCCATTCGCCATTAACCAGTCGTCCGTTGTTTTTAACGGTATTGACCCATTCCCAGTCCTTGGCAATATTGCCTGCATTCACAACGAGCAAGTATTTGGTGGTGGAGTATTTGTAGATGATCAGGTCATCCACGATACCTCCTTTTCCGTTAGGCATGCAGGTGTATTGTGCTTTGCCTGCGGCGATAGTACTGAGGTCGTTGGTGGTGATGTACTGTAGGAAGTCGAGTGCTTTCTCGCCTTTCACCCAGAATTCACCCATGTGACTCACATCGAATACGCCTACGCCTTCGCGTACGGTGATGTGCTCTTGTGTGATACCAGTTGGGTACTGAATAGGCATGTTATAGCCTGCAAACTCTGCCATCTTAGCGCCTAAGGCGATGTGCAGATCTGTGAATGGAGTTGTTTTTAACATAGTAGTATTTTAGTATTGAGTAGTGAGTATTTAGTATTGAGTATTTAGTATTGAGTAGGGTGTAAGGCAAACTAGTGAACTAGTGAACTAGTTAACTAGGGAACTAGCAAATCCCTAATCGCTAATTATGCCATTTGCACGATTTGTAGGATTACCTCCATGGCTTTTTGTAGCGATGGAATAGGTAGGTATTCATAGCGGCTGTGGAAGTTCTCTCCGCCGGCGAAGATGTTCGGGCAGGGTAGTCCTTCGAACGATAATCGTGCGCCGTCTGTACCGCCACGAATAGGTTTGACGCGTGGTGTGACGCCCACGGCGAGCATTGCCTCTTGTGCCAATTGGATGATATGCATGACGGGTTCAATTTTCTCGCGCATGTTGTAGTATTGGTCTTTGAGTTCCACCTCTACTGTTCCTTCGCCGTAGGTGGCGTTGAACTGCTGTGCGAGTTGGAGCATAAACTGTTTGCGTTGCTCAAAGAGTGATTTATCGTGGTCACGGATGATATATGCGAGTGTAGCGCCTTCCACGGTGCCTTGCATACCCACGAGGTGATAGAATCCTTCGTATGCTTGTGTAGTCTCTGGTGTTTCTTTTTTAGGCATATGTTGCACGAAATCGGCTGCGATAGTCATGGCGTTTTTCATCTTGTTGTACGCAGCGCCAGGGTGTACATTCATGCCGTGTATATGCACTTTGCATCCAGCGGCGTTGAAGTTCTCGTATTCGAGTTCGCCTATGGTTCCTCCATCCATGGTGTATGCCCATTGAGCGCCAAAGGCTTGTACATCAAAATGGTCTGCTCCTTGACCTATCTCTTCGTCAGGCGTGAAGCCCACGCGTACTGTGCCGTGTTTGATCTCTGGGTGCTCGATGAGGTATTCCATGGCAGAAACGATTTCTGCTATACCTGCTTTGTCGTCAGCACCGAGTAGCGTGGTGTTGTCGGTCACGATCACCTCTTGTCCTGCGTAGCGTGCGTCGATAAAGTCGCGTTCTTCGGCTTTGACGATGGATGTCTTGACATCTTTTCCGCTGGCATCGGGGGCTGTGTCCATATGGGCGATAAATCCGATGGTAGGTTTGCCTTCTGTATTAGCAGGTAGGGTAGCCATAATATAGCCGTTATTATCAAGGCTTACTTCAGTCAAACCGATAGTTTTTAGTTCCTCAGCAAGGTATTGTGCAAATACCATCTGCCCCGTTGTGGAAGGGGTAGTGCCTGTGTTCTCGTCACTGGTGGTCTCAAAGGAGACATATTTCAAAAAGCGATCTACGATATTCATAATACTATATTCATTTTATCTATTTCGTTGTGGATGAATGCGAATATGTTTTCTGCCACATTCTCGCACATGGCGATGCGTCCTTCCCATGTACCTGTACCTGTGTGTGGGGATAGAACGACATTATTGAGTGTGAGCAACTCAGGGTTTATCTCTGGTTCGTGCTCATATACATCCATTGCTGCTCCGGCGATGATACCTGATTGTAGTGCTTCAACGAGCGCTTTCTCGTCTATATGTGCGCCTCGTGCGGTGTTGATGAGGTAGGCTGAGCGCTTCATCATTCCTAATTCGGGTTTACCTATTATATGATGACTCTCAGGTGTGTAGGGTAGGTTGAGCGAGACGAAATCGCTATCTTGTAGTAGTGTCTGAAAATCCACATACTGCGTACTTTCAACTGTAGGCTCTTGACTTTCCACTTCTTCCTGCCTGCGGAGGCTCTCCGCCTTCGTACTCACTACTCTGTACTCTGTACTCACTACTCTGTACTCTGTACTCTCCACTCTCGGCTTTCTATTATGATAGATAACCTTCATTCCGCTGGCGAGTGCTCTGCGTGCGAGGGATAGTCCGATGCGTCCCATGCCTATGATACCGAGTGTCTTGCCGTAGAGCGAGTGGCTGAGGTTCTGCATGACGCCAAAGCGTAGTGGTTCTGTTTGCGGCCCGATGCCTCGTATTTTTCTATCGAACTCGCTCACGCGTCGTGCTATGTCTATCATGAGTGCGAACGCCAACTCGGCTGTTGGTTCGATGACAGGTTGTGGAGTATTGGTCACGCGAATGCCTCGCGCACGACATGCGTCCAGGTCAATATTATTGTATCCCACGCCGAAGTTTGTGATGAGCTGTAGGTTCGGCATGCTGTCTATTAGTTCTTTGGAAACGGTGTAGTCGAAGGTAGCGACTAATATCTCTGCGTCGGTGTGAGCGGATTGTATGAAAGAAGGTATGTCTAATCGCTCTTGTTCAGGCATGATGAGCTGCACTCCTGGTGTGTTGGAGAGCAACTGAAATCCCTCGTGTGGCAGTTGTGTTGTAAAAATGATTTTCATTCTCATTTACTAATTCGGGTGCAAATTTACTACTTTTTTTTGACATACGCAAGCGCGTGGGTGTTTTTTTTTGTGTATGAAGTAATCAAAAACGACGGCGGATGATTTATAATGGTAAATAAACCGAGATAAACACCTCTGGCCTCTATGCTCTTTGTTACGCCCGCTATGCCTATTGGCCTACGCGGCCTTGAGCGTAATCTTCTTAATCCGCATTTATATGCGAGCATATAATGCGCCTTAATAATCTTTCTCTCTTGCCGGCAGAATGTCTGCCGTCTCATAACAAACAGCATTGAGTCCATCGGAGATAAACAAAGATAAATTTTTCTACGCAGTTACTTTTTATTATCATCCGCCTCACAAAAACGCGTTCGTTTTACTCACTTACAAAAAAGCGTTCACTTTGTTCACTTCAAAAACGGCACATACGCAACTTTTTTATTGTTTAATGTGGAATGTGTAATGTGTAAGGATTTTTTTGTGTAAATACAACGAAGAGAGCACCTGGTGCTCCCTTCTTTGATAGTGAGTAATGAGTAGTGAGTACTTGGCACTTCGCCTTATAGCCTTATCTCTCCATCTGTGCAATGGATTACTTCGATACCAGATTCTTTTGCCCAAAAGTCACTTAACTCTATTTTATTCCATTGTTCCTTTGTTCCTGTGTACTGAACAGAGGTTAAAGATTTACAACCATAGAAAGCACTCTCTCCAATACTTGTCACGCTATTAGGGATAGTGATAGAGGTTAAAGAAGAGCAACAAGAGAAAGTACCATCTCCAATCTCTGTCACGCTATTAGGGATGGTGATTGAGGTTAAAGAAGAACAACCAGAGAAAGCAAAACCTCCAATACTTGTCACACTGTTAGGGATAGTGATGGAGGTTAAAGAAGAGCATTCACAGAAAGCACCACCAGCGATAAGGCGAGTGCCTGCTTTGATGGTATAATCTCCCATGAAATCCTCTTTTACTTCTATCAAACAATTATTGATATATAGCGCACCATTCTTCCAATTAGTAGCATTAGTATAGATACCTGTTCCATAGAAAGCAAGACCGTCAATACTTGTCACACTATTAGGGATAGTGATTGAGGTTAAAGAAAAACAACCACAGAAAGCACCATTAATACTTGTCACGCTATTAGGGATAATGACAGAGGTTAATTTAGAGCAATCAGTAAAAGCATAAATTCCAATACTTGTTACACTATAATTATAACCTGCGTAATTGATAGTATCCGGAATAATAAGTTCTTTTGCCGGGAAATCCTTATCGTATTCAAACACAGACACACTTATCTTATCCTCATTCGCTATGTACCAAAGGTTACCAACAAGGAATTTTCCTTCTGGCAAGGCATTGCATCTTGCATCCTCCAATCCTGTTGTATCAAGCGTAATAAGGTCCACCTTGCTTGAAGAAATAGATAATACTACCTCGTCAAAGATAGATGGGTTGTCAATAGCAACTACCTTACGCAAGTATTCTCCTGGCGCAAGGTCTATCTTAGTGAGTTGGAGTTCGTTCAAGACTTGTATTTCTTCACCATCAATAAATAACCGACATGGGCGGTTGACACGAATTTTATAGTCCATAACCTATAATATCAAAAACCTTTGCGTGCAAAGGTACACAATTTTTCTGACATATGCAAAAAATGGGTGTCTTTTTTGCAAAATTAGTCGTTTTAGGTAGCGAGTTTACAGCGAAAGGGCACCTATGAGGGGCACCTTTTTTTAAGTCAATAATGTGTATTATTGTGTAAACAGCAGTTAATGCCATAGGATAACCATAACATACCCATAGGATAACCATAAGATAATACGCCTAAAAGTACATTTTTATACTTTATACTATATATACTAAAGTATATATACTTTTTATTAGCAAAAATTGTAAGAAATGAGTTCTACATGCCGCATTAATGCGAGCATAATAGGCTTATTTAGCCTTGATAATAAAAAAGAAAAATCTTTTTTTGAAGAAATAATCGTGATTGCTTGCGTATGTGCAGTTTTTGTTGTATCTTTGCAGCGGATACAAGAATTATACGCTAAAGTATGCAAAAGAAACTCATCAGCGGAGGTTCTCCGATAGATTTACATAAGCCTCTTAATGTATGCCGCGCATCGGCAGGTACGGGTAAAACATTCACATTAGCAGCCTATTATGTAGGCCTGCTCTTGTCGGGTGTGGATTACCGTTCTATCTTAGCTATCACTTTCACCAATAAAGCAACTGCCGAGATGCGTGAGCGTATCATGGGTTATCTATACGCTATTTCTCAGGGTGGCGAACAAGGTTTCTTGGAACGCGCGAAAGAGTTTATGGTGAGTAGTGAGTACAGAGTACAGAGTAGTGAGTATAGAGTAGTGAGTGATGAGGTGTTGCGGGAGAGGGCAGGAGAGTGCTTTAGCGCTATGCTGTTGGATTACGATAATGTGCAAGTACAGACGATAGACTCGTTTTTGCAAACTCTATTGAGTGGTTTGGCAAGTATTCTTAAATTGGATGTGGGTTTGCAAACGGAGTTGGATATCAATCATATCGTGACAACCGCCGTTGATCAGTTGATTACAGTAGAGATGACGGACGAAGTGCAGCGTATGATTGAGGACTATCTGATGGTCAAACTGGATAACGACACCCGTTGGGATATGCGCAAAAGCATACGCTCCATGGCGATGGAGATGTATAACGAGTCGGTGCAGATGTTAGAGGCAGAGGGGCAGATTGAGTTTCAAGCGGAGGTTATAGAGCAATGCCGTAAGAAGATAGAAGAGTCTTTGGAAACTCATCCTCTTCGAGCGGAGATAGAAGCGCAGTTAGCGATTTTAGGGAATTACGCGGATTTAGCGACCATTCCTAATGGCAAGGCTGTTCTTGCTGCACAACAAAACATACGCACAAGTCTTGATACTCCTAAGGAGTTGAAACCTGAAGTTCGCTTCCGTGGATTGACAGATGGGCAGATAGAAAAGTCAGTCAAATGGACCAAATTACCCCAACCGGCATTAGAAGCCATTCTGCGCGCAACAGAACTGATTAGGCAATACCGAAAGATTTACAATACGGCGCAACTGACGATTGCTTTTAGTAGAGATATGCAGTTGATGGGTACGCTGCGTACGCTTATTCAGCGCAACCTGACGGAGGCCAATTGTGCACTCTTGGCACAGACGGCTAATACCTTATGTAAGGCGCTTC
The DNA here is from genome assembly GCA_937891905.1 of uncultured Bacteroidales bacterium. GTDB lineage: Bacteria > Bacteroidota > Bacteroidia > Bacteroidales > Paludibacteraceae > Colicola. The sequence continues at coordinate 8,689 of CALATT010000060.1, forward strand.
AGCAAGGAGATGCGGATTTTATATTGGAGAAAGTGGGTATCCGCTTCAAGCATGTGCTGATTGATGAATTTCAAGATACGAGTGCGCTTCAATGGCGCGTTATTAGTCAGTTGCTGCGGGATATATTGGCCAATATAGGCAATACGGTTCTTATAGTGGGAGATATAAAGCAGTCGATTTATCGTTGGCGTAATGGTGATTGGCATATCATGGAGTCGTTGGGTAAGGACGAGGCGCATTTCCAGAGTGCTTATAATCCCGCTTTCCCTCCGCTGCGCCGTAATTTCCGCAGTAGTGAGAATGTGGTGAAGTTCAACCTTGGGTTATTCAAATATATCATCGAGCAGTATGAGTGGGATGAACGCGAGCGCGAACTGATACAAGCTATTTACGGCGAGGATTATACGGAAGATAAGATAGACTCTTTCTACCAGTCCAATAAGAAAAAGGGTGGAATAGTGCGCTTTAGGGCTTTTACGCAGAAAGGTGATGAACTGGTGCTCGATATGTTCGATACGATAGAGGAGCGCTTGGCTGCGGGTGAACAACAATCGGATATGATGATCTTGGTTCGCGAGAAGAAAGAAGCACAATATATCGTAGATATTCACCGAGATATATTAGCATCGGATTCAACGCGTTATAACCATGTTCGTGGGATTTCCTTCGTGTCTGCAGATAGTTTCCAGTTGGAAGCCTCGCAGGCTGTGCAGGTTATTATCGCTGCGCTCCGTTATATAGCGCACTCGGATGTAGATGGCGAGGATGAGATAGAGAAGCGATTTATCACCGATACCACAGGTTGCCCCACCGAAACACTTCAGCAATTTCTCGTTTACACACGCGAGCAGCGACTGCCGCTCTTTCAATTAGTGAATGAAGTAATCACAGCGCTTATTTGCCATGAAGATGGTGAGTACAAAGGTGAAGAAACGGCGTATATCAATGCTTTCTTGGATGAGACAAGAAATTATATTGCCACATATGGTAGCGATTTGGAGGCTTTCCTTGTCTATTGGGAGGATATACTGCATAGCAAGTCTATCTCCGTGGCCACTACAAATGCAATCCGTATCATGACGATACATGCCAGCAAAGGATTGCAGGCTAAGATTCTTTTTGTGCCTTTCTGTACATGGACCAAAGAAGAGACCAAACATCCGCAGAAAATATGGTGTGAAGCAGCCGAAGAACTCAATACCGAGTTGAAATATGTGCCTATCCCTGATGGCGCAGAGATGGAACATTCCTATTACAATAAGGAATATGCGTACGAGCATCAGAATATGCGGATTGATAACCTCAATATGCTCTATGTGGCACTCACACGCGCAGAAGACGAATTATATATATCGGCCGAGTTCCCCGTTAACGCCAATGGAGGATTTGGCGCCAAGGCCGACCATATAGGCATGTATATACTGCAATATACGGGATTGATGAATGATATACTTCGTGGAGAGAATATCATTCCAATTGGCGAGGAGAATGGGTATGTGGAGTATGATGTACGAAGTACGATGTACGATGTACGAAGTACGATGTACGAAGGACGAAGTACGAAGGATGAAAATCCATTCTCATTCAACGGAGCGGAGAATAAAAAGGCAGAGTTATGGTCGAATAAGAATCAAGTACGCTTTGTGCAGTCACAGGAAGGTATGCTCTATACGCAGATGGGCGTAGAGGCTTATCGCCGTATGGCGAGAATGGAAGAAGGTACATTATGCCACAATATTTTTGCACGCATACAAACCAAGGACCAATTAGAACATGTATTAGACGACGCACAGCAACGAGGTGAGATAGATAATCAAGAACAACGCGAGACACTTCGCCAACTCATCTCATCTGCATGGGAAGGAAGTGCAGAAATGAATAGTTGGTTCACCGATCCATGGATAGTGAAAAGGGAGCACGCTGTATTCAAAGACGGAAAGGAATTACGACCTGACCGAGTGATGATAAACGCACAAACCAATGAAGCAATAGTGCTCGATTATAAGTTTGGTAAAGAAAACGAGAAATATACCAAGCAAGTATGCGATTATATGGAGGCATTGCAGCAAATGGGACACACCCATGTGCGAGGATACCTATGGTATGCACGCAAACCCAAAGGACAACAACTCAAGCAGATAAGAAAGGATCAAAACAATGGATAATAGTTTCTTACAACAAACAGCGCAAACTATCGTAGCGCAGAACAACTGGAGCGCATTGGAGCATATCACATTGGTTCTTCCTTCTCACCGCGCAGGAGTGGTGCTCAAAGACGAGATAATGCGTATTCAAAAAGCGCAGGGAGAGAAAGCTATCTGGGCGCCCACGGTGACCACCCTCACACAGTTGCAAGACGCTCTCAGTCCACTCCATGCCGAAGATGAATTGGTAACTATTGTGCGTCTATATAAACATTATCTTCGCGTAACTAATGACCCATCCAATGTTATGCCATTGGATATGTTCTATGGTTGGGGAAGGCAGATGATCGCTGATTTTACCAATGTAGATGTGTCTATGGGGCAAGACGAAGTGCCTAATTTCTTTGATAATACCATCGCCGCGCACGAACTGAGTGAATGGCATTTAGATGACGAACTCAAAGAGCGTTTACAAGCACTTATCCGCACCGAGGAAGACACGCGTATCGTGAGTAGTCATTCTGTGCAAGAGCAATATGAGCAACTATGGAAAAACCTATATGCACTCTATACCGCTCTGCGGGAGGAGATGTTAGCCGAGCAAAAAGGGTACAGCGGTATGCGGCAACGCGCTGTTATCGAACAATGGGAAACAGACACAATACAAGAACAAATAGCGCAACAGTACTATTTCTTCGTGGGCTTTAACTATCTGCTGCCTGCTGAGTTGGAACTGATGAAACGCTTGCGCGATGCGAATAAGGCTTCGTTCTTCTGGGATTTGGTGAGTGATTTTAGTACCAATAAAAAGGCTTTCTCTTTTGCTCAGCAAAATAGTCAGATATTAGGTTCATCTTCATCGCATAGGCAATGGGGCGAACCCAAAGAAGTGACGGCTATCACCTGCGCGTCTAAGGAGGCCCAAGCGCAGTATGTACACCAATGGTTGAAAGAGAACTATACTGCGCCAGGACAAAAGATAGGTGTGGTGATATGTGATGAGGCAATGCTTGAACCCATCATCTATGCGCTGCCTGCCATCACATTACCAGGAGAAGATAAACCCGCACCTATCAATATAACCAAAGGTTATCCCCTGCGCAATACAGATATTTACGCAAGGGCAATACAATGGTTGTATAATCAGCCTAAAGAGGTGACTAATCAATCCGCACAGGTGGAGACGATAGACCAACTCATCGCATTCCTTTTTGAACAACCCAATGGTGCACAAGAAATAGCGGATGTAGAAGAGGAGGAGGTACTCACATGGCAAGAACTCTTAGTACTCGAATCGGAATATCAAGTACGCACTATACTTAATAAGGTGAAGCAAATAGTGAGCGATGGAGTAGGTGAATTGGATTTGAGTTATAAAATGCTTCGCTTGCTCATCCGTCGAATGATGGAGAGTGTTTCAATGCCTTTTAATGGCGAACCCATCACAGATATACAAGTCATGGGTGTGCTGGAGACGCGTATGCTGGACTTTGATAAACTGCTGCTACTCAATGTGGAAGAAGGTATTGTGCCGCAACACCAAGCCGACCATAGTTTTATTCCATACTATTTGCGCAAGGCATATCACATGCAGACGCCAGACGAACGAGCAACGATATATGCATATAATTTTTTCCGCTTGATAAGTCGTGCCCAGCAAACAACAATGCTATTCGGCGCCGCGGGAACAGGTGGGGCAGGTAAAGGTATGTCACGATTCATTATGCAAATGCTTGTTTCACACCAATTCATCGTGAAAAAAGAGCAACTCAATGAACCCAATACGATACAAGCAGTTGAACTCCAAACAATGGAAGAAACGAGGTCGCTATTATCCACTTTGCAGGTTGTGGATGGTAAAGTGCTGAGGCCATCGGGCAAACCATACAAACTATCGCCCAGTGCGCTCAATACATATATCACTTGTCCAAGAAGTTTTTATTTCCAATATGTATTAGGATTCAAAACGAAAGATACAAAACCAGAGGTTGTTTTTGAAGCCAATACACTCGGTTCGTTTGTGCACCACACCATGGAGTATTTGTATAAACACCATTTGGGCTGTGATGGAAAAGCACCTAAAAACATTACAGCCGAGCAGATTGCAACATTAGACGATGATCAAATACTTGCCTTGGCATTAGATTATGCCTACGAACAAATGAATGAAGAGTGGGAGAGAGAGCACCAAGAACCCAACCATTATGACAAAAATCTGCATAAGGCGGAAAATAAAGTTATATACGAATATGTACGCAATATATTGAAAAAGGACCAAGACGATGCGTCTAAATATTCATTGTCTATCTATGGATTGGAAATGAAAAAAGAAATCTCTCTGCCTATCGAAGAAGTAGGAGATATACGCATTGGAGGTATTATTGATCGGTTGGACTTGATAGGAGAGGGAAGTGCTCAAACAATGCGTGTGATTGACTACAAATCGGGTGGGTATAACGATGATACACATAAGAAAAAAATGACTGCTACATGGGAGGAACTCATGACTGATAAGAACAAAGGATATGTGCGTCAAACGATGATGTATAGTTATGCCGTAGAGCAGTCGTTGGAAAGTCAAGAGGCGAGAGTGGAACCGCACCTCTATTTCTGTAGCAAAAATCTATTATCCGATACAATGGATACTTCTATCGAATTAGAAGGCGAAATGATAAGTAATTTCTCGAAATTATCGGATACATTCAAACAACAATTGACTGCCAAAGCCAAAGAATTATTAACTACAACTGAATTCCCACAATGCGAAGATAACGAGTGTCCTCCTTATTGTGAGTTCTTTAAGTTATGTGGCAGAAAACCCAAAGATTTTTGAGTATGATAAAAACAACACAATATTACCGCATAGCTGATTTTATCATCGCTATTGAAGGGGATGAGAATATATTTAGTCAGTTGCCTAACTTCGCACCATTTCGTGTGGATGAAACCGACGAAACTAAGATGTTTATAATTCGTGTGAGTGATGAGTCAATACCATCTAATGAGCACTTGCAATCTGTATATACGGACCGCTCGGATGATGATATGCCTCGTATTGAGATCTATGAGAATGAGCAAACCACGGTTTTTGCTGTCTCTCAGTACCGAGATACTGAGGTTGTATGTGCTATCCATTGCACCAAAGATATGCGCGAGGCCACTTTATACACCAGCAAACCCTATTTTCGCTTTGCGGTAGATAATGCCACTATGCTGCTTTATGCCTTCTGCTCTACACCGCATAAAACATTGCTTTTCCATTCATCCGTAACCGTCAAAGATGGATTGGCATATATGTTCTTAGGTTATTCTGGTACGGGCAAGAGTACGCATTCTCGTCAGTGGTTGGCCGCTTATCCACAAGCATGGTTGCTCAACGATGATAATCCTATCGTGCGTATTTTACCCGATGGAATCGTACGAGTATATGGTTCTCCTTGGTCGGGCAAGACACCTTGCTATAAGGCAGAAAGCGCGCCCGTACAAGCATTAGTGCAATTGGCGCAAGCACCACAAAACAGTATAGAAAAGTTGCGAATGACGCATGCATATCCCTACATACTTGCTTCGGTGAGCGGACTCAAGACACAACCCAAAGCAATGGATCATCTATACGAATCCATCGCGGAATTATTAGAGGCTGTGCCGGTATATAAATTAGAGTGTTTGCCGAATGTGGCAGCAGCACATGTGTGCTACGAAACATGCAGACCTATAGGCGGATAGTGATTTGCTCGAAAGTATTCACTTTCTGTTTGTCGTATGGACAGGAAACCTTGATATAATTCTCTGTAAATCCTTCCATCAAATCAGGACCATCGTCCTGCTTAATGCGTTTGCTTTCCCACAAAACCGTTGCTTTTTGACCGATATGAGCAGTATAGAACTGCTCTGTCTTTTGTGTGCTGATAGCATGCAGCACTTTGCTACGCCTATCTCGCTCAGAGCGAGGTACGACGAGCAAGTCCATCTCCACCATCCGCGTGTTTGCACGCTCTGAATAAGTGAATACATGCAATTGGGAAACGGGCAAAGCCTCGATGAAATCAATGTAATCAGCAAAGAACTCCTCCGTTTCTCCGTGTACGCCTACCATGCAGTCCACGCCGATGAAAGCATGCGGCATAACGGATTTGATATGTGCTACCCGTTCTGCGAATAACTCACGCGTATAGCGGCGCTTCATGATACGAAGCACATCATTACTTCCTGATTGCAGAGGAATATGGAAATGTGGCGCGAAATGACGGCTCTGCGCTACGAAATCGATGATTTCATCGGTCAATAAATTGGGTTCGCAACTCGATATACGAATGCGGTAGTCAGTAGTGAGTGGTGAGTAGTCAATGGCATCTAATGTGCGTAATAAATCAATAAACTGCTCGCCTGTAGAGCGACCAAAATCCCCAATATTCACACCTGTCAGCACTAACTCTTTGGCGCCTCCAGCGAGTGCTTTTTTGGCTTCTGCCACTACCTCCGCGATGGATGGGTTGCGACTCTTACCGCGCGCCAAAGGAATGGTGCAGTAGGTGCAGAAATAATTACATCCATCTTGCACTTTGATAAAGCAGCGTGTACGATCGTCCTTGCTGAATGCACCATGAAACGCATCTATCTCACGAATAGCAGAAGTGTGAATAATAGTTTCTTGCTCCGGGGTCTGGAGACGGGAGTCCGGGCTCCGGAGTTCGGCTTCAAGTTGCTCAATGAACTGCGGAATATTGAATTTCTCATTCTGTCCCAATACATAATCCACTTCGTTCATTTCGGCTATCTCTTCGGGCTTGAGCTGTGCATAGCAACCCGTTACTATGATGATAGCATTGGGGTTTTGCCGTCTAATACGATGGATGGTTTGCCTATCTTTGTGGTCGGCAGTATTGGTGACCGTGCAGGTGTTGATGATGCATATATCTGCTTCTTCGCCGCGTTGAGCACGCGTGTGCCCACGCTCCAAAAGCGCTTTCCCTATCGAACTGCTCTCAGCAAAATTCAACTTGCAACCTAATGTGGTGAATGCGATTTTCATAAATGCCAAACCTTTGCGAGTGCAAAGGTAGTGTTTTTTTTGCATTCATGCAACTATAATCATGGTTATTTACCCATAAAAATAGCCCTTAATGGGTTCTTAACGCCTAAAAAGTGCAAAATATTTGCATATATGCAAAATTATCACTACCTTTGCATGCTTTTTGTACACTATAGAAATAAAAAACTTCCATACCAATATGAAAGAATGTAATCTAACCACGAAAATGCGCATTTATAAATGGGAAGAGTTGACGGATGAGCAACGCGCTTTGATTCAAGTAGCAAAGGAGCAAACAACTCACAGCTATTGTCCGTATAGTCATTTCCATGTGGGTGCTGCTGCACGATTAGCAAACGGAATAGTTATTCCTGGATGTAATCAAGAGAATGCAGCTTATCCGAGTGGCTTATGTGCAGAGAGAAGTGCCTTGTTTGCTGCAGGTGCCCAGCACCCAGACCAACCCGTAGAACAATTAGCAATTGCATGTTTTACCGATGGCCATTTTACGAAGGAGCCAGGCGCTCCATGTGGAGCATGCAGACAAGTGATGACCGAGACGGAACACCGCTACGGAAATAAGATGCAAGTATTGCTATATGGCGATGAAGAAACTTATGTATTTGAGTCTGCTTCCGAGTTATTACCACTCATCTTTGTAAGCGAGAACCTAAAAGGGTAAGTACCATTTACGATGTACGAGGGACTGAATAGATGAAATTTGTCAAGAAAATAGATGTGTATGTGCTTCAGAATTTTCTGGGGTTATTTGCTGCTACTTTCTTTGTGGCAATTTTCATTCTATTGATGCAATTCATGTGGATGCATATCAATGATTTAGTGGGGAAGGGAATAGGTATTAGTGTATTGGCAGAGTTTTTTATCTATGCTGCTGCCTCCGTGGTGCCATTAGCATTGCCATTAGCCATTCTATTGAGTTCGCTAATCTGTTTTGGTAATCTTGCAGAGCGTTTTGAGTTGACAGCCATGAAGGCAGCGGGTATTTCTTTGTTTCGTATCATGCGTCCATTAGCGATTACGATTGCTTTTGTGTCGGTAGGTGCATTTTTCTTTAGCAATAATGTGCTACCCAAATCGCAAGTGAAATTATGGGCATTGATTTTCTCGTTGCGACAGAAAAGTCCCGAACTGCAGATACCAGTAGGCGAATTTTATGACGAGATAAGCGGTTATAATATCTATGTGCGTGAGAAAACAGCGGATGGCCTCATGCTCAATATGATGATATATGACTATTCAGGAGGATTTGAAAATGCAAAAGTGATGGTAGCCGACACAGGGCGATTACAAACGAGTGCTGATAAACGCTATTTGACGCTTCATTTGATACAAGGTGAGTCATTTGAGAATATAGATCAGAAACAACAACGCGCCACGGGAACTAAACAAAATATACCTTATAGACGAGAGACTTTTGCAAGTAAAAGTTTGATCATTGATTTTTCTACAGATTTTAATCGCTACGATGAATCTATTTTGGATGACCAGCATGTGAGCAAGAATGTGGCGCAATTATTGCAATCAATCGATTCAACACATAATGTTTCGATAGAGAGAAGTCGTGATCAGAGTAGTAAACTGATAAAAGAGCGCTATTTTGGTCGTGAAAATGGTAAAGAACAGATTATCCCAACGCAGTTAACACAAGAGCAATACGAAACACATAATATAGATTCGCTTTGGGCTTCGTTGGATGTGCATAGGCATCGACAAGCATTGTCACTGGCATATGAGAGGGCACTCAATTACAGAGACCAAATAGAATACAACGCCATTATGCTCAATGATTCCCAGCGCTATATACGCAAGCACGAAATAGAATTATACCGTAAGTTCACACTCGCATTCGCCTGCCTGATTTTCTTCTTTATTGGCGCTCCATTAGGTGCGATTATTAGAAAAGGCGGTTTGGGGGCTCCAGTGGTGATTTCTGTCATCATGTTTATTGTTTATTATATCATCGATAATACGGGATATAAGATGGCGCGCGAGGCTTTGTGGCCTTCTTGGGCGGGTATGTGGCTCAGTTCGTTCATTCTGCTCCCTATTGGTATATTCCTAACCTATAAAGCAGCGACAGACTCTCCGCTTTTCAATCCGGAAGCATGGAGTAGGGAGTGGCAAAAAATAAAGCAGGATATTCAGCAGCGCTATGGGCGTTGGATGTTAGAAATAAAGAAAATACGAAAATAATATATTTATGAAGATTAATACAATTGAGGAAGCATTAGAAGATCTCCGCTTAGGTAAGTTTGTAATTGTGGCGGACGACGAAGACCGTGAGAACGAGGGAGATTTTATTATTGCCGCAGAAATGATTACACCAGAGAAGGTGAATTTCATGCTCCAATATGGTCGCGGTGTGCTATGTTGTCCCATCACGGAGCAGCGTTGTGCTGAATTGGATTTGATGCACCAAGTGGCTAACAACACATCTATGCTTGGTACGCCTTTTACGGTTACAGTAGATAAGTTAGAAGGTTGTTCTACAGGTGTGTCCACTGCCGATCGTGCAGCTACTATCCTTGCATTGGCGGACCCTAATAGCAAACCAGAGACTTTTGGTCGTCCGGGACATATCAATCCTCTTTATGCGCGCGCTGGGGGCGTATTGCAGCGTGCGGGGCATACAGAGGCTGGTGTTGATTTAGCGCGATTAGCTGGTTTCCAACCAGTGGCTGCACTCATAGAGATAATGAATGCAGACGGCACGATGGCGCGTATGCCGCAATTGCAAGAAGTGGCACAGGAGTTTGATTTGAAGATAATCACTATTAAGGATTTGATTGCTTACCGCTTAAAGCATGAGGCACAATGTGTGTCTAAAGAAGAACAAGATGAGGCACAAAATACATCCGCATCGCAATTGATTGAGCGTGGTGAAACGGTATTCTTGCCTACGCAACAAGGAGAGTTTATGCTTACTCCATTCAGGGATCTAACTACAGGATTAGAGCATATAGCGCTTACTAAAGGCGAATGGACGGAAGAAGAGGCTGTGCTCTGCCGTGTACATAGTAGTTGTATGACGGGAGATGTGTTTGGTTCGTTACGATGTGAATGTGGAGAGCAACTCGCGCGCGCCATGCAGATGATAGAGAAAGAAGGAAAGGGTATTGTGGTGTATATGAATCAAGAGGGACGCGGAATAGGACTGATGAATAAGATTCGTGCCTATAAACTCCAAGAGCAAGGAGAGGACACTGTAGAGGCTAATATCCATTTAGGTTTCAGACCAGACGAGCGCGATTATGGCGTGGGAGCACAAATACTGCGTGCAATGGGTGCGAAGAAACTGAAGTTGATGACCAATAATCCTGTCAAACGAGTAGGATTAGAAAGTTATGGAATAGAAATAATCGAAAATGTGCCGATTGAGATCAAACCTAATAGGTTTAATGAACGATATATGCGCACGAAGAAAGAAAAAATGCATCATGATTTGAAAATGGTTTAATTTCTGGCACGATATTTGACATAAAGAAAGTAAACCCAAATAAATTATACGATTATGAAAAAACTAACTACACTTCTTTTGATGTTAACACTCATGAGTGTTGCATCGTGGGCAGATGAGACGATCACTGTTTCAGCGAACAGTACGGATATCTCTGAAGGATTAGATTTGAAGGTTGTAGCTAAGCTCTTTGCAGAGGCTGAGAATCTTGAGCAATTTGAAATGAAGCTCAATAATCCTGATAGTGCGTTCTGCAACCTTGATTTGAATGGTGATGGTCAAGTGGATTACTTGCGTGTGATAGAGACAGGCGAAGGAAATAAGCGTCTCATTGTATTGCAAGCTATCTTAGCCAAAGATATCTATCAAGATGTAGCATCCATCTATGTAGAAAAAGACGAGGCTGAACAAGTAACTGTGCAGGTAATAGGTGATGAATATGTATATGGTGCGAACTATATAATCGAGCCTATCTATATACGCAGACCATTAATCTATGATTGGTTCTGGGGTACTACATGGTATGCATGGACTTCTCCATGGTATTGGGGGTATTATCCAAGTTGGTGGTACGCACATAACTGTTGGGCACATGACTGGTACTGGCATCATTGCTATGCATTCCATCATCACCATCATTGGTGCTCTTTCCGTCCTGGACATCATGTACATCATGGATGGCATGAGTTACATAGTGGTGTAACCCGCAGAGATTATGCCGTAGCTCATCCACACCGCTCTTTCTCTCAGCGTAATAGTGGTATGAGAAACGCTCGTGATATACGCAGCACATCCAGCGTTCGTACACGCCAAGCGGTAGCAGCCAACAGCGCTCCTCGTTCCGCAGCAAGTCGCACTTTTGGTAGTCAGAACACCGTTGCATCGCGTTCTCAATCTGTAGCTCGTAAGGATCAAGCCACCGCGCAGCGTACCAGCGCTACTACCCAACGCACAGCAACTGCTCAGCGCACAAGTACAGCGACTGCACAGCGCACAAGTGCTGCAACCACCCAACGCACAGCTACTGCTCAGCGCACAAGTACTGCAACTGCACAACGCACAAGTACTGCAACCACGCAACGCACCAGTGCTCCTCAGCGCACAAGCGCAGCTAGTACGCAACGCACTACAAGTACGCGTTCGTCTAGTACATACACTCCTCAGCGCACGCCTTCGAGTTCACGCAGTAGTGTAGGCACTTACTCAGGTGGCAGTCGTTCCACAGGTGGTGGTTATTCAGGCGGCGGTCGCTCAAGTGGTGGTTCCTACTCAGGAGGCGGTCGTTCAAGTGGCGGTAGTGGAGGAGCACGCCGATAAGAACTATAACGATAATAAAATAAGGTGACTCGTATGAGCCACCTTATTTATTTTATGCGCGTATGCGCGTGTGTGATTAGTGTGCTGCCAGCATATTGCTTGGGTCAAGCAGTTCGTCTAATTGCTCTTTGCTTAGAATACCGTGCTCTAACACCAAATCATACACGCCTTTTCCTGTTTGTAATGCTTCTTTGGCAATCTTGGTAGAAGCTTTGTAACCAATAACAGGATTGAGTGCAGTGACGATACCAATAGAGTTCTTAACGGTAGCAGCGTTATGCTCGCGATTGATAGTAATGCCGTCAATACATTTCTCGCGAAGGATTTGCATTACATTACGCAACCATGTGATAGATTCGAAGATACATTCGGTGATGATTGGTTCCATTACATTGAGTTGTAACTGTCCTGCCTCTGCTGCAAAGCATACGGTAGTATCGTTACCAATCACTTTGAAGCATACTTGGTTGGTTACCTCAGGAATAACAGGGTTTACTTTGCCTGGCATGATAGATGAACCTGGCGCCATAGGAGGAAGGTTTATCTCGTGCAAACCACAACGAGGACCGGAGGCCATTAGTCGTAGGTCATTACATGTTTTGCTCAGTTTGACAGCTAAGCGTTTCAAGGCTGCGGAGTAGCTTACATAATCGCCAGTGTCAGGTGTTGCAGCCACCAGGTCTCTTGCTTTGGTGAATGGTTCTCCTGTCAGTTCGCATAGTTTCTGTGTGCATAGTTCTGCGTATCCAGCCACTGCGTTCAAACCCGTACCGATGGCAGTAGCACCCATGTTAATTTCGTATAAGAGATTCGCATTGCGGTTTAAGTTAGCAATTTCATCCTCTAATGTATTAGCGAAAGCATGGAATTCTTGTCCGCTTGTCATAGGCACAGCGTCCTGTAACTGTGTGCGTCCCATCTTGATAGAATCGTTAAATTCCTCTCCTTTCTTGCGTAATGCAGCCACTAATTTGGTTAATTCTGCTGTTAGTTCGCGGTTCATACGAATGAATGCATAGCGGAAAGCAGAAGGGTAGGCGTCATTGGTGGATTGAGCGCAGTTCACATGGTCGTTAGGCGAGCAGTATTGGTATTCGCCTCGTTGGTGTCCCATGATTTCCAATGCACGGTTTGCTATTACCTCATTGGCATTCATGTTTACGGTAGTTCCTGCGCCACCTTGCACCATGTCCGTAGGGAATTGGTCATGCATCTTGCCGTCAATCAGTTCTTTACATGCCTGCGCGATAGCTGCATGGATTTCATCATTGATGACACCAAGTTCGTGGTTGGCTTCTACGGCTGCGAGTTTGATGTATCCCATGGCAATAATATACTCTGGGAAGTCAGACATCTTGAGGTTACTCACTTTGTAATTGTTAATACCGCGTTGAGTCTGTACACCGTAGTACGCATTGACAGGTACTTGTAACTCGCCTAAAAGGTCGGATTCGATGCGAAATGCCTCGCATGATGGGTTTTGAAAATCCTCTTTCATAATGAAAAATTTATATGGTTGGTAATTGATGGTTTATTGTGCGATAGATCCTAATAAAGACTGAACGAACTCTTTTCTATTAAAGCATTGTAGGTCAGTCATTTGTTCTCCTAATCCGATGAATCGAACAGGAATCTTGAATTGGTCAGATATGCCAATAACTACTCCTCCTTTGGCTGTGCCGTCCAGTTTGGTGATGGCAAGTGAAGTGACTTGTGTGGCTGCGGTGAACTGCTTTGCCTGTTCAAAGGCATTCTGTCCAGTAGATCCATCTAAGACGAGCATCACATCGTGTGGTGCATTGGGTACTACTTTTTGCATCACATTCTTTATCTTGGTCAACTCATTCATGAGGTTTATCTTATTGTGTAATCGTCCCGCAGTGTCAATGAGTATGACATCAGCGTCATTGGCTTTGGCAGATTGTAAGGTATCGAAGGCAACAGAAGCGGGGTCAGAACCTTGTTGTTGCTTGATGACAGGCACTCCAATGCGTTCGCCCCATATGCATAATTGCTCTACTGCAGCAGCGCGGAAGGTATCAGCGGCACCGAGATAGACTTTTTTTCCTGCTTGCTTGTATTGGTACGCGAGTTTGCCGATAGTAGTTGTTTTGCCCACACCATTGACACCTACAACCATGATGACATATGGTTTGGTAGGTAGTTCATCAGCGAAATCCATTTCATCTCCGCTGTTATTCTCTTGGAGTAACTCAACGATTTCTTCTACCAATAATTGTCTCAGTTCGGCAGTACCGAGGTATTTATCTTTTTTTGCTCTTTCTTGTACACGCTCAATGATACGCAGTGTGGTTTCTACGCCCACATCAGAGGTGATGAGTGCTTCTTCTAGGGAGTCAAGCACATCGTCATCAATCGTTGATTTGCCAGCGATAGCATGGCTAATCTTGCTGAGTACAGATTCTTTGCTTTTTTCGAGTCCTTTATCTAAGGTCTCTTTCTTTTCTCTGTTAAATAATCCAAAAAATGCCATATTGATAAATGTTTACTTATTATCTATTGTTTTAAGTATGTTTCGTGTAAGTGGTAGTATTTACGCATAAATAGCACATAGGCTATGCTTAAAATAGCGATAGAAGTTACTAAATATAACCAATGGGTATTGCTCCAATAAATAAATCCAATGGACAGTGCTAATTGCGCAATAGAGTATGCTGACGCGACTATCTCATGTGGAATATGCAATTCATTGGTCATTATTTGGAATGCATGTTTTCTATGTGCTTGACCTAAGTGTTCTCGTAGCATAATGCGGTGACAAATCGTTAGTATTGAGTCCACACCATATATAGCTAAAAAGAGTATGTATGTGATATCTCCTGTATGTAAAATCAGTTTTGTGATGGGTAGCATGAGTATAAATGCAATGCCAATGCTGCCAATATCCCCAGCAAAACATCTTGCTTTTCCTTTGGGACGGAAATTAAAGAAGCAGAAAATAGCACAGGCAATGGTGGTTACGACAAGATAGGATGGTTCGATGAATGCGTGTTGATTATTGAGTATGATGAGTGGTATGAGTACCGCAATGGAGTATCCACCAGTAATACCATTTATACCATCCATGAAATTATATGCGTTAATAATGCCCACGCATACGATGAGTGCTAGTATGATTATCCACCAATATGGCCATGCCATTACTCCTAAATCGATGAATAATAATATAACAGCGATGAATTGTGCCACTAATCGTATTGAGTAGGGAAGTGAATGGATATCATCGATGAAACTAATGCTGCATAGGATGGTTAGGCCTAATAGAAACCATGGATAATGAAAACCGAAGAAAGCACTCCATAACCATGCACCAAATAGGAAAATGATACCTCCTCCGCGCAGTACAATCGTGCTGTGGGATGATCGTTCATTGGGTTTGTCTATTATTTGGAATCGATTGGCAATCTGAAAATACATCAGTTCCATTAAGACCAATACAAATCCTATGATAATATATGGAATTATGTTTGTCATTTTGTATCTATTAGGTGAAATATGAGGTAATATATAGTATTTCGTATGGTTAGTAATAGCGCAATAATGTTGTTATATCCTAAAATGTGGTGAAACATTTGATAATGATATTTCAGGAAGGCCAATTTATTTCCTTTGCTTACGCCATTATGGCTGCGATAAATAGCCAATGGTTCTTGTATTCCATGTGCGGTATATCCTTTGCGCAGAATAGTTAACCATAATGCATAATCATTGCGTTTGTCAATATGTGGTATTTGTATTGTACCGATTTGCTCCCTATCGTACATCACCGTTAAGCATCCTATTCTATTCCATTTCGTTAGTTGGTAGTAGTTTTGCGTAGTAGGGCATTGGTGTATGCAATAATCTGTATGAGTAGGGTGTTGTACATAATACGCGGTGTAGGACATAGGAATGTTATTCTTCTGCATAAATCCTACTTGCTTTTCCAATTTTGTAGGTAACCATTTATCGTCAGCATCCAGGAATGCGATATATTTCCCTTTGGCTGCTTGTATGGCTTTATTGCGTGATAATGCAGCGCCCATATTATGCTCATTACGCTGATAATGAATGCGCTTGTCCTTAAACGATGCAACAATAGAAGTTGTATCATCAGTAGAGCAATCATCTACAATCAGTAATTCCCAATCTGTATAGGTTTGGGATATAATACTATCAATAGCCTCACGGATGAATGGACCATTGTTATATGCGGGCATTATGATGCTTACTAAATCCATATGCGTAAAATGGTATTGAGGGAACCTATAACTCGAGTGAGATAAAATCTAAACGAGTAGTGGGTGCCATGTATGTAAATCCGTGTGTACTCTTTTATCAATGCGAAGCGATTTCGTATTGTTTGTTTTGCGGACATTTTTTGTGATGCGCTTTCTTGTCGTATGCGTCTAAAGTATATAGCCTCCTTATTGCTAAGATGTATGTATTGCATGCGATTAGAGATAGCAAACATAAATAAGGAGTCTTCGCCATTTTTAAAACGAACATCAAATCGTGTGTCTCCGATGATAGAGCGATGAATGAGTTTCATACACGCTCCATTCATATATCTGCGTGGTTGATAATAGGGTAGTATGCGATCTTGCTGTGCCCATCGCAGGTATTCTTTCTCAATATAATACGGTGGTGTTATATGTGCGTGTGTGTTGTCAAAGGCGAAGGTATAACTTGCTGCAACGGTTGTGGGTGAGGCTAATTGATAGAGCGATGCTAAATATGTATCGGAAATATAGTCATCATCATCAATAAAAGTGATATATTCTCCTTGGGCATATTCTAATCCTATATTTCGTGCATTTGAGACACCTGGTTCATTGGTTTGTATCACATGCATTTGTATTTGTGGATGAGAAGTAGCGTATTCTTTCAATTGGTTATGCCATGGGGCATCGCATCCGTTAAGCACTACAATTACCTCCCACAATGAAGTATCCATTGTTTGGCGGCAAAGACTATCAAGGCATTGATATATATAGTCTTGTGGTTTATATGTAGGTATGATGACGCTTATTTGCATAGTATTTCTTTTAAGTGATTGATACCTCTTTCTAAACCAAATAGTGTGTAATACTCTTCTTGTATTGTTTGTCGTGAGTTGGCATTAGAAGCAATGTATGTATGTATTGCTTGTACTGCTTCAATGAAACTATTTATATCGTTATATGTTTTAAAATAGCTTTTATTGCTTAAAATCTCATATCCTCTTGCCGAGCGCTCGTGTAGTATGATAGGTTGTCCTGCTCGTAGTCCATCCATGATGCGTAGTTTGAGTCCTCCTCCGCTATCCATTGGGCATAGATAAATAGTGCAGTCAGCAGCTAATGAGCGTATATCTTTTGGATTTGGATATATGGTCATGTTGGGTGTCTGTTGTACTATGTTTATGAGGTGCTCAGAAGGATTTCGTCCCATGAGTGCTACTTGCCAATCGGGTAATAAACGACTGAATGTAGGCATATAGCATTGTATGAATTGCATCAAGGAGTTTTGGTTTTGCTTATCGCCTAAGGCGCATGTGATAACGGCTGTTTTAGATGGGGATATATGCGCCAATGATTGTTTTTTGTGTGTGGGTTCAAAGATACCTATTACATGGTTGTTATCTCGTTTGCCATACTCGCATTCGAATGTGTTACAATCGGATGAGGTTAGGAATAGATTGATGTCTGCTCCTATGTATCCTTTCTTTTCCCAATATTTGACGAGTGCGGTGGTGTGCCCGAATAGGGTGAGTACGGAGCGACTTGCAATGCGGTATTCGGGTTCATAGTTATGGTGTAATACGATGATGCGTAAGGCTGCTTGTTTGAGTTGGTCGATTAGGCTTCCTGCAAATAATCCCGTATTGATGACTATCGTATGATAAGTGTTAGGATGTAGCTCAATGTGGTTTAATATATATTCTGCTCCACGATGGAATTGGCCTTTGACCATGCCTTTTATTATTTGTCTCGTGTTGCGTTTGGGTACATCAATTGTGTTGTATCGTTCATCGCGAATATGTGCCTCTTGTGGGTGTAGAATATCTATTTGGCCTGGGTATAGAGATAGTAAAGCTTCTATGTATGCTTGTACACAAAACGAGCCACCACCTGGTTGGGTGATGTTAACAGTGGTCGCGTCTATGAGTATGCGTTTATTCATTCTTTCGTTTTGTATATAATGCGTGGTGTAGGACATAATACATTTTTCTTAATGTGTGTCTAACGAGTCCTTTCCGTAGTACAAGACGATAATGTTCGTCTTGTTGATTGTTTTGCTTATTACGCAGGAAATCCCATTTCCATTTTGCTTCTAATAATATAGCTCGCAGTTTAGACCATGTGTGTGACTGTTTGCTGATTGTATTACGATGAATTCTATATAAGAATACCACTTCGTGGGTGTTGACAATACCTTCTTTTTGTGCGGCTATAATTGCCGAAATATCGTCGCTGCCCCATGCTAATGGTAATGCGTAAAATCCTCCTCGTGCTTTTAATGATTGACACGCATAGCAAAAATCCCCGATGAATTGATGTTTGTAATTATATGTGCGATTGTATAATAAACTCATGGCCGATTCCCATTCTGGTCGTGTTGGTGTGTGACGCACAAATTCTCCTTGCTCGTCGATGATATTTGTTTGTCCGTGCAAAATATCTGCGAATGGATATTTCTCTATGTATTTCGCATATGTAGCAAGGCACGCGGGCGTCAATTTATCATCATCACCTATGCAAATGCAGTAGTGCCCATTGGCTTTTGATAGGCATAGGTTCCATTGCGTGACTAAATTTTTTCCTCCTATGTTTGTCTCATTTACATGGTAATGAATGCGTGTATCGTGGTATGTACTCACGATTGAGTCGATCGGTTCTGGTGAGGCGTCATTGATAATGATTAGTTCCCAATGGGTGTATGTTTGTGCAATAATACTATCTATACACTCACGCAGATATGTGGCTTTGTAAGCTGGCAATAGAATAGAGAATGTGATCATTGCTCTCCCTCCTTTCTATAGCGCTTGTATATATATGTTAATGCAAAAATAGCATAGAAGAGTAGCATGGCAATTATTTGCAAGTTTCCTTCAAAGGCGTAATTGAATAAATACATTCCACCTTGCATACAGACGCTCATGGCAAAATAAGCCAATACAAGTCGATGGAATGGGATTGTATTGGGTGCGTTTGTGCGCGTCAGTTGTGTAAAAATAATGCTGAATAGGATGAATACAATTGCGGTAGTTATGCCGCCAAAATCCAGCACGAAATCGCCTACAAATGTAGAGAATATGGAGTCATCCATTGCTACATCAGGATAAGCGGTGCGCACGCCGAATATACCTTCGGGAACGGGCATTCCTAATAATTGCTTGAAAACATTGCATGTTCTATCCCCATGGCGTATTGCGTCGGAATCCAATGCATACTGATTGAAGTAATAGGGTGCTTCACCTATGTAATAGACTAAACCGCCTAATAATCCTCCATCGCGCTCGCCAAAACGACTGATGGAGAGCATTAGGAATGGTACAGCAATAGAGATGGCGAGTATGATAAGTGATATGCGTATGCCGCGTTGGATACGCGCAGGGAGCATGGGACGGAGCGCTAAGTATGCCACAATGATATTAAAGACGGACATCGAAACCTCTGTGCGCTGACCATTACTCAATGACGAGAAACATTTGATCAATATACAGATACCAAATCCTATCTCCGCCCATTTATATCGCCGTTCGAGTGTTAGATAATAGAAGAATAAGAGAAAGGCAAGCGGAGAGAAAATATTGAATATGATGGCCGCTATATTACTGATTGCGCCGTCATAGGTCACTTCTTCTGATTGCGATTCTAAGTACATATCCGCTCCGGCGGCTGTATCCACCATAATACTGCGCAAACCACTTGACAAGTTCTCAATAATTAGCGGTATTTGCATGAGTGTACAGAGAATATAGACGACTGCGAAGATATTGAGTAGTAGCATGGGAGGTGGGTCTATGCGCTGTATATTCGCTTTATCGTATTGCAGGCTTGGATACACAGCAATATATAGCATTGCCGCGAGATAGATAAATGGCCAGAACTGTAATTCGGTAACATATAGACGGTAAGGTGATTGAGTATTGAAATACCAAAAACAACCAATAATAGGGTATAGTACATAACTGAGCAACAACATATTGCCTATTCCCCATTTATTAATGGAATTTCGTCTATGCCGCCAATAGAGAACCAATAGAATGAGTATATATATGGCGGTGTATGTTATATCTGTGTGTAGGCTATTATTCATTTCGTAATTCTTTTATCACCATCAAAGGCCATTTCCAGTTTTGGTATGCCAATTGCGCGATACCTGGCGCCAAGATGAGTCCCCATATACCAAAATCAAAGATATAGAGGAATACAAAAAGCAAAATCACTGTTGCGCCGCCACTTAGCAGAGAAGGGATGAAGAACGGAATTTTGTTATCTGCCATGATGAATCCTGCCGAAACGGCGTGGTTATGCTCCAATGCGCTGATGAGCAGCATGACGCATAGCATTCCAATAGGCACAAAATGCGTTTGACTATTCATAAATGCCAAAGCCCATTCGCCAAGGAAAATCCACGCGAGACCACCGAGGATAAATACCGCCCATAAACTACCGGTGCACAATAAATAGTAATGTTTTAATTGCGAAATATTCTTCTCCGCACGGCATTGCGCTAATTTAGGCGTATAGGCTTGATAGAAAACCGAAGCGCAACGCGCTAAGATATCCATCACTTGGATGGTGATACCATAGCATGCTATTTGCTCTAAAGTGAGAAAGGCAGAACCAATCAAGATGGCTGATTTATTGACGCAGAAACCACCTAAATTGGTCAGTCCTATCTTGATGGCATTCGGTGTGATAGCTTTTAGTATGTCTTTCGGTTCTTGCGCCTGTGCGTCTGCTAATTTCTCTTTTAATTGTGGTGTAAAGAAAACCTTGTAGGTGAGGTAACGGCGAATGATGGTAGAAACGAATTGTGACCCCACGATAGCCGTCAGTCCCAAACCTGCATAAATCAATCCAATCGCCAGCCCTATGTAAACCACTTGACCTAACATATTGATTTGTTGGCTTTGCTTCACATATCCCTTGCCTGTCAATAATGCGTCGTAGTAGAATGTGTATAGGTTGTAGCAGTTGATAGCGATGAGTAGTAACCACGCAATGAGTGCATCGGTACGGTCGCCGGAGTATTTCTGCAGTATATAGTAGAAATACACCGTTCCTACCGTCAGAAGTAATCCAAATACAGCGAGCGCTATCCATTGATAGAAGCGTCTCATTGCTGCGAGTGAACCTTTTAATAATCCATAATCTACATTCGCGTTGGATTCTGCGTGTACTACACCATTTTTCTGTAGTGTTTTAACACCTGTAAAAATATAACTGATGTTTCGCGCAAAGGTGGGTCTGAAACCAAAGTCAAGCAATAAAACGAGCGCAGTAATCGTTTGGAATATATTCCATACACCTACTGTCTCATCTGGCATTTTATTGAGAATAAAGGGCAATAGAAGCACACCAGCTCCAATCATGAATGCTGTGCCAATGTAACTCCAAATAATCTCGCGTTTACCTATATGTTCTACTTTCTCGCTCATTTATCGCCTGTGCGGATTATTAGTCGCGTCTGAAAATATCGCGTGTGTATACTTTTTCCTTCACATCATCTAAGCATGTATCGTATCGATTGGCGATAATTGCTTGACTTTTCTGCTTAAACTCATCCAAGTTATTGACTACCAAGCTACCGAAGAATGTGCTGCCATTTTCTAGTGTAGGTTCGTATATGATTACCTGTGCGCCTTTTGCTTTCACTCGCTTCATGATTCCTTGGATGCTTGATTGGCGGAAATTATCGCTATTGGATTTCATGGTTAGGCGATATACACCAATGATGCATGTATGCTCCTCGGCGGCATTGAAATCACCATTATGATAATAATCATAATAACCTGCTTTTGCGAGCACTCGATCTGCAATAAAATCCTTGCGTGTACGATTGCTTTCTACGATTGCTTCAATTAGGTTTTCGGGCACATCTTGATAGTTAGCCAATAGTTGCTTTGTATCTTTGGGCAAACAATATCCACCATAACCAAACGAGGGATTATTATAATGGTTTCCAATTCTGGGATCTAAACACACTCCCTCAATTATTGGAAAGAGCGCAACAATAATGTTGAGTGGGTTCAAGGATTTGCAGGTATCCTTGATTTATACCTGCTAAGAGAGAGAAATACCAGAATCACTAAGGGAAGCACAGATATAATTCGCGGATGTCTGAGTTTTTCACTGATGAGCCAAATACAAGAGTGGACAAAAGAACTGGAGGATGAATCTTCACTCCCCCAATATATCATCTCTATGGAAGATTCCATATACAGCAGTGGAAGTAAAGAGTTATTGATTGAGCAAAAGAATCTCTCCAGACTTGCGTACTGCATCATATTCAGGAGACCTGTAACAATTACGTATAAACCACATTATTTGGAAGGTAAAGAAGACACA
>CALATT010000061.1 GCA_937891905.1 uncultured Bacteroidales bacterium
TGTTAAACCCGGCACAGCTGTTGAGGCTGTTTATCCTTATCTTGATAAGCTCGGTATGGTGCTTGTTATGACAGTTGAGCCGGGCTTTGGCGGTCAGTCGTTTATGCCCGAAACAATGGAAAAAATAAAGACTCTGCGAGAAGAAATCAAACGCAGAGGTCTTGATGTTGATATTCAGGTTGACGGCGGAATCAACGATAAAACGGTTGAAACCGCAGCTTCGGCGGGCGCCAATGTTTTTGTTGCGGGAAGCGCTGTTTTTGGCGCAGAAAATCCAATAGATGCTATCCGTTGCATGAAAGCATAGACCTATCATGAAGCGATTACAAGCATATCCGATGGTAATCATCATGGTGATTATTATCGTTATTTTATGCTTTTGTAAGCATTTTCAATGGCCCGTCAACCTGCTCTATCAGAGCGAATGTAGTAGCATCGACAGCCTTCGCACCTACTCCTTTGTACTTCAAAGCGCTCCTAAAAACACCGCCAAGTGTTATCGGTACGAAGCAGATGTTTTAGCCATATGGGACTCCACCGAATGGACACCATTATACCAAAAAGCGCTCTTATACATCCAGCGCGATTCAACACGCAGTATACCGCAAGCAGGAGATACTATCATCGCCCAAACACGGTTGCGCAGAGGAGGAAAGATAGGCACATTTGATTACGGCGAACACCTTCGTATGCAAGGTTTTATTGGTTCAGCATATATCTACAGATATACTCTCCACGCAGCATCCACCCATTCTATACCTTTGCAGCAACGCTTGTACCGCCGTTTAGAACAAGCAGGACTGAGTGGAGATGAGTTAGCCACTACTGGTGCCCTCACATTGGGATACAAAGAAGATTTAGACCCACAATTAAGACAGCATTTTCAGGCATCGGGCGCGGCGCATGTACTTGCTGTCAGCGGACTACATACGGGCATTTTATATGCTATTTTATTGGGTCTGCTCACATTAGGCAAACGCTTTCGTCCACGCTATGAAAATCAATGGGGACGATGTGTATTAGGATGTATTATTATAGCCTTTATGTGGGGGTATGCATGGATTACAGGGATGACACCCTCCGTAGTGCGGTGTGTAGTGATGATCACATTGGTAGAAATTGGCAGAATGTTCTACCGAAATAGTCTCACTATCAACACCATAGCCGCAGCCGCCGTACTCATCCTATTAGTAAGACCATTAGACCTCTGGTCTATCAGTTTTCAACTAAGTTTTGCCGCCACAATAGCCATCGTCGTCGCTGTCAAAGGGATGAAACAACTCGTGCCATTACCACAGCGCGAAAACCGATGGAAGAACAGGATTATTACCTATATTTTGGACACTATCACAGTCAGCATTGCCGCGCAGTTGGGCACTATGCCTATCACGATGTACACATTTGGTCAAGTATCGAATTATTTCCTACTCACCAATTTGATTGTACTTCCTATCGCGTCCCTTTTGGTGCCTATTGGTTTGGCAACAGTTGCCTTTGGCGGCACAGCCATTGGTCAGTTCACGGGATATGTCACTTATGGTTTGGCATGGCTTATGAACCATTCTGTTGGCTGGATTGAGCAGTTGCCCGGGAGTGTTACTCAAGTGCATATTAACGCATGGATGGTGCTTCTACTCTATGCTGCCATGCTAATGGGTTGGCTCACGATGCATAGGAGTCTATGGTGGTTGATAGGCGTGGCGAGCACGATGATTGGATTTTGCATAGTATATACATTATGAATACACATTATTCACTAAGTCAGTTATGCGCACATATTGAAGAAGCGCTATCGGATAGTTTATTACCGTCTTATTGGGTGCAAGCAGAGATAAGCAGTATCAGCGAGAAAGGTGGACATCTATACCTTGAACTCATTGAGTCTGACGATGCTGCCGCGCCCAAGAGATTAGGCAGTCGGTCCTTGATGGCAGCCAAGATGCGCGCCACTTGTTGGCAAGGAACCAAAGAACTATTACTCGCTTATTTCGAGAGTGAGACTGGACAATGCTTACAAGTAGGTATGAAGATACTTGTAGAAGCCGAAGTGCAGTTTCATGCGGTGTATGGGTTGAGTCTATCTATCATCAATATAGACCCCCATTTCACCGTTGGCGATATGGCTCGTCAACGGGCACAGACCATTGCGCAATTAG